>NZ_JAOPHP010000020.1 GCF_025515455.1 Mycoplasma sp. CSL7503-lung
TCAGACGACGGTCATTCTAAGGAATGACCCAAATATTTATTAAATTAAATATTTATTTTTAAACTAACTTAATTGATGTGATATAATAATTTCAAATGTAATCAACCTACTTTGATTTCATAGCCCCTAATTAAGATAATTTTTATAAATTTTATTAAATTTGACACTTTAGTGCTATACTATTTTTAAGCAATACAACACCTGTTAAAGAATTTTCTGAATATGTTAAAAACTTTAGTGCTATACTATTTTTAAGCAATACAACACTTATTTAAATAATTACCTTTTCAGATATTAGACTTTAGTGCTATACTATTTTTAAGCAATACAACACTAAAACAATTAAATTTTAAAATTTATAAACACTTTAGTGCTATACTATTTTTAAGCAATACAACACATCAAAATAATTTTTTAGATAATGACATGTACTTTAGTGCTATACTATTTTTAAGCAATACAACACTCGCGCAAAAGTATCATCAAAATAATTAGTACTTTAGTGCTATACTATTTTTAAGCAATACAACACTATAATATGAATATGTGGGCTTGTTTCATCACTTTAGTGCTATACTATTTTTAAGCAATACAACACAAAGCACCAACTCCTTTCAAAAATATAATAACTTTAGTGCTATACTATTTTTAAGCAATACAACACCTTAATTTAAAAGTAGAAATAAATAAAATAACTTTAGTGCTATACTATTTTTAAGCAATACAACACTTGTAACAACTAACTATTTTTCAACAGCTAACTTTAGTGCTATACTATTTTTAAGCAATACAACACACGAATTACAAGCTTTTAAACATAGATTAAACTTTAGTGCTATACTATTTTTAAGCAATACAACACTTATAAGGACGCGTACGCGCGTATATTATATACTTTAGTGCTATACTATTTTTAAGCAATACAACACAGGTTAATTTTAGGCACTTAGTGCGTGAAAACTTTAGTGCTATACTATTTTTAAGCAATACAACACATAACTCTATTAGAATAGTTAGCAACAAAAACTTTAGTGCTATACTATTTTTAAGCAATACAACACATGCGTGTTTAAGCGCTAATACTCCGCTCAACTTTAGTGCTATACTATTTTTAAGCAATACAACACTAGATTATTTTATATTATCAAGTTTAATTGACTTTAGTGCTATACTATTTTTAAGCAATACAACACAAAATAATGTTTTTAGCGAAAACGAAATAAACTTTAGTGCTATACTATTTTTAAGCAATACAACACAGAGATTGAGTCATATAATGAAAAAAGTGTACTTTAGTGCTATACTATTTTTAAGCAATACAACACATTCTGTTTTATTAGTATAAACTCACACTCACTTTAGTGCTATACTATTTTTAAGCAATACAACACAAACGGATCCTCCAATGCTGCTAATGTTTCACTTTAGTGCTATACTATTTTTAAGCAATACAACACTAAACACAGCACAAACTAGTAGCAATGCTCACTTTAGTGCTATACTATTTTTAAGCAATACAACACTTAACGATATTTTTAAAGAATTAGAGAATTACTTTAGTGCTATACTATTTTTAAGCAATACAACACTATACATACACACATACACATACACAATATACTTTAGTGCTATACTATTTTTAAGCAATACAACACATGCTTAATGCTATGAATAGCTTATTGTTCACTTTAGTGCTATACTATTTTTAAGCAATACAACACAACATTCGTACCAGTCAAGGTTGCTAACACACTTTAGTGCTATACTATTTTTAAGCAATACAACACCGAAGGTCAAGATGCTTTTAAAGTAATATAACTTTAGTGCTATACTATTTTTAAGCAATACAACACATAAACGCATTAAAATATCAGGTTTGCCACACTTTAGTGCTATACTATTTTTAAGCAATACAACACACGAAGAAGTCACAATTAAATTAAAAATTAACTTTAGTGCTATACTATTTTTAAGCAATACAACACTGTCGCGTTAGCAATGGGGGTCGCCGCATTACTTTAGTGCTATACTATTTTTAAGCAATACAACACAATTTATATTTAATTATCAAAACAATATTTACTTTAGTGCTATACTATTTTTAAGCAATACAACACCAAAAGAAGGTGTTTGAAATTTAGTTGGCAACTTTAGTGCTATACTATTTTTAAGCAATACAACACTTGCGAACCAAAAAATATTTAAAAGTATTTACTTTAGTGCTATACTATTTTTAAGCAATACAACACAGGTAAGCAATTAGGCATTAATTCAAGTACACTTTAGTGCTATACTATTTTTAAGCAATACAACACAAAATGTTTTAGCAACAACTTTAACAAATAACTTTAGTGCTATACTATTTTTAAGCAATACAACACACGATTATGTTATTTTAGATCGTGCACATTACTTTAGTGCTATACTATTTTTAAGCAATACAACACAATATACAAAACAGTTTAATATTAAATTGTACTTTAGTGCTATACTATTTTTAAGCAATACAACACTAAAACAAATTGGTAGAGAAGAATCATTTTACTTTAGTGCTATACTATTTTTAAGCAATACAACACTTGAGCCGTTAGAAGTCGAAAATAGGAAAAACTTTAGTGCTATACTATTTTTAAGCAATACAACACAGAAATAAAGTATATGTTTTTAAAGAAAGAGACTTTAGTGCTATACTATTTTTAAGCAATACAACACAAGTTAAAGAGTCTAAAAGTATGGGTCTAAACTTTAGTGCTATACTATTTTTAAGCAATACAACACCTAACGCTGCGACTCCCATTGCTAATGCTAACTTTAGTGCTATACTATTTTTAAGCAATACAACACAACACAGATGGGGTTTATCACATACCTAAAGACTTTAGTGCTATACTATTTTTAAGCAATACAACACATGCTTCATATTTTTTTAAACTAGTCATTGACTTTAGTGCTATACTATTTTTAAGCAATACAACACTTGAAAAACTAATTTCACGTTCATCTTCTGACTTTAGTGCTATACTATTTTTAAGCAATACAACACCAATTTTTGGATTATCCAATGTTGGATATTACTTTAGTGCTATACTATTTTTAAGCAATACAACACACAGCACAAAAAATAAATATAAAAATGAAAACTTTAGTGCTATACTATTTTTAAGCAATACAACACTATGACCTAACAATAAATAACATTTTGGAATACTTTAGTGCTATACTATTTTTAAGCAATACAACACTAAATAGTAGTATTGAACATTCAGGTTATAACTTTAGTGCTATACTATTTTTAAGCAATACAACACATTGAAGAAATTTATCAAAACGCAATTGTGGCACTTTAGTGCTATACTATTTTTAAGCAATACAACACCATTTAAATAAACAAAACTTTTATACACTCACTTTAGTGCTATACTATTTTTAAGCAATACAACACATGTGTGGGTCAACTAACTTAATTTCTCCCACTTTAGTGCTATACTATTTTTAAGCAATACAACACTTCTTTTCAAACCCAATACCAATAATATGAACTTTAGTGCTATACTATTTTTAAGCAATACAACACACCATTAACCGCAATTAAAATATCGACATTACTTTAGTGCTATACTATTTTTAAGCAATACAACACACTATTTAAGACATAAAAAAGATGTGATAGACTTTAGTGCTATACTATTTTTAAGCAATACAACACATAGAAAGAATGAAACATTAGAAATCTTTAACTTTAGTGCTATACTATTTTTAAGCAATACAACACTAATTCGTCTTGTATTGCTGTTGAACTAGCACTTTAGTGCTATACTATTTTTAAGCAATACAACACCAAATTCAAATGATTACAAAATAAATACAGACTTTAGTGCTATACTATTTTTAAGCAATACAACACCAGTTCTAACCAAAAATGGAAAAGGGCAATACTTTAGTGCTATACTATTTTTAAGCAATACAACACTTACTAATAAAAACGATAAAAGTCTTTTAAACTTTAGTGCTATACTATTTTTAAGCAATACAACACAATTCTAAAAACTCTTTATTGGTTATTCTAACTTTAGTGCTATACTATTTTTAAGCAATACAACAATTCGTTATCATAGTCAAGACATTTGATTATGATAACTTTTTTATTTAAGATTATTATATTTACATAATTGATATAATACTAATATATTAAAAACAATTTATCTAATAGTTAAATTTAAAGGATATTATAACATGAATAATAAAGAATTATTAAGTATTTGACCTGAATTATCAAACATTTTAAATAGAGGAAATGACAACGAAATGGATAATATAAATGATTTAACTTTGAAAGAAATTCTAAATAATTTAAATACAGATATAATCATATCATCTAAGATAGATAAAAAAATATTATGTATATATATTGATGATTATAGAGCGGTAACATTTTTGAAAAAACTCTATAACGATGGTTACTTATCAAACTTGGTTTATACATATGATTATAAAAAAAGATCGTTTACTTTTTATTTTAAACAAACATTAGCAACTCTTAAAAATTACAAAGATAAAAGCGTTTATACTACAGTATCAGGAATAAGAGCAAAAGTTTTAACTAATAGAGTTGCTATTATCAAATCTACTTACATATATAATAATTTTGATAAAAAATTACCAACAATAGATATTTTATTTGCAAAGATTTATGACAAGAAATGAGCGTCATTAAATGGTGTTTTAAACTATTTTGATAAGTTCGAAAGAGAAGTTTACAAACAAAGAGCTGTTAATTTGTGAGCTTATGTTACTAATTTAAAATGAGGTACTAGTAGATTTTCTAAATTTAATGAAAATATTATTAATCAATTTCAGAATGATCATGAATTTAAGGATGAAGATTACGAAAGATTAGTGCGAGTTATCAATGATTTTATACTAGAAAAACCTTTGAATTACGAAGAAATTGATAATTTAATTTTTAAAAGTATCAGATCAAATGAATATTATAAAAAGATTAAAATCAAAGTTAATGATTATAAAAAATTATTAACCTCTGATAAAAAAGGCATTGATTACGATAAAGCATCTTTATTTTTGGTTAAAAAATACAAAATTTATTCCAAAGACAATATTTATTATGTTTGATATAACAACGCTTATGTTGCGGATGGACAACCATTTAAATTATCAAACGACGATAAAGATCATTTTTTGAAAGAACGAATAGAAAAAGGTATCATTTTGGAGTATATTTCAATTGAATTTTTTAAGGATTATAATAATTGAATATTAAATGATAAATTAATAGAAAAATTGAGTGTGTCAACTATCAGCACAATTATGTCTAAAATTAAAATTTTAGCCGATAATACCCAAAAACAAGGCAAACTAAATAAAAACTAACAATATTAAACAAAAATTAATTTTGTTAGTTTTTTTAATAAAAGTAATAATCTAATTTATAAATTATTATTTAAATAATTGTTAAAATATATATTAAAGAGGTAAAAAGATATGAAAAATGATTTTTTAATTATAAAAGGTGCTAGAGAGAATAACCTTAAAAATGTTGATTTAACAATTCCTAAAAATAAATTAGTTGTATTTACAGGCCTTAGTGGTAGTGGTAAAAGTTCTCTTGCTTTTAATACTATTTATGAAGAAGGTAGACGTAGATATGTTGATTCACTTAGTTCGTATTCCAGAATGTTTTTAGGTGGAACTAAAAAACCAAATGTAGATAAAATAGATGGTTTGAGCCCTTCAATTTCTATTGAGCAAAAAACAGTTAATAATAATCCACGTTCAACAGTAGGAACAGTAACAGAAATATATGATTATTTTAGACTTCTTTTTGCTACAATTGGTAAAGCTTATTGTCCAAGACACAATATTGAGATAACTTCACAAACTACAAAAAGTATTTTAAAATCTATTTATGAATATGGAGAAAATACACAATTAATTATTTATGCTCCATTAATTGATAATGAAAAAGGTACTCACCAAAATTTACTTGAAAAATTAAGAAAAGAAATGTACCTTAGGGTAAAAGTAGATGGAATTTTATATAAGTTAGACGACAAGATTCTTCTTGATAAAAATACAAAACATACTATTGATTTAGTTATTGATCGTGTAGTTGTAAATGAAAATAACTATAATAGAATTTCAGAAGCTATTGATATTGCGACTGAAAAATCAGAAGGCTATGTAAAAGTAGAATATCTTTCAACAAATAAAATTGAATTATTTTCAAAATTGCATGCATGTATTTATAAGGATTTTTCAATTAAAAAAATTGAAACAAGACTGTTTTCATTTAACGCACCTTATGGGATGTGTGAGAATTGCAAAGGTTTAGGAGTTGAATTTAAACCTGATGTTGATATATTGATACCTGAAACTTGAAGAACTATTGAACATGGTGCGATTAAATATTTCGAAAATACAGTTAATACATCTAATTTAGAATGACAAAGATACGCGAGAATGCTAGAACATTATAAAGTTCCTTTTGATTTACCTATTGATGAGATGAGTCAAGAGCAGTTTAGAAGAATACTTTACGGTAGTGAAGATGACGAAATAGAGTTTGTTTTAGAGTCTACTTCAGGAAATAAATATCGCAAAAAACAATCTGTTCCCGGAATTATGACCATGATTGAAAGAGCATATTATGAAACTTCTTCAGATAATCGTAGAGATTATTTAAAAAAATATATGGGTGTATTCACTTGTTTAAAATGTAAGGGAGCAAGATTAAATCAAGAAGCTTTAAGTGTTAGAGTAGACAATCAAAATATTTTTGATTATATTAAAAGTACCATCGGAGATTTATTAATAAAAGTAGAAGATGCGGTCTCAAAATTAGATGAGTCCGAAACTAAAATTAGTTCGCTTGTTGTGAAAGAAATTTTAGATCGTTTAAAATTTTTAAAAGATGTTGGTTTGGAATATTTAACCCTTGACCGTAGTGCCGAAACACTTTCGGGTGGTGAAGCTCAAAGAATTAGGTTAGCGACTCAGATTGGTTCGAATTTAAGTGGAGTTTTATATGTTTTAGATGAACCATCAATAGGTTTACATCAAAAAGATAATTTGAAATTAATAGATACTCTTAGAAAAATGGTTGATTTAGGTAATACTTTAATTGTTGTCGAACATGATGAAGACACTATGTTTGCTGCTGATTATATCGTTGATATTGGACCTTTGGCAGGGGCCGAAGGTGGAGAGATTGTCGCAAACGGACAATTGGAAGATATTATTCGAGAGACAAGATCTATTACCGGAAAATATTTATCAGGTGAG
Organism: Mycoplasma sp. CSL7503-lung; assembly: GCF_025515455.1. Lineage (GTDB taxonomy): Bacteria > Bacillota_I > Bacilli_A > Mycoplasmatales > Metamycoplasmataceae > Mycoplasmopsis. The sequence continues at coordinate 7,300 of NZ_JAOPHP010000020.1, forward strand.
TGGAAAATTGAGGTTCCTAAAACTAGAAGAAGTGGAAATGGTCAAAAAATTGAAATTATAGGAGCAAAACAAAATAATTTAAAAAATATAAATGTAACAATACCGTTAGGTAAATTAGTCGGTGTAACAGGCGTTTCAGGTTCTGGGAAAAGCACCTTAGTTAATGATATTTTAGTTTCCGGAATTCAACATATGATTTCTAAAGATGCCTCTAAATTGAATAAAAAAATTAAGTTTGATAGTATTAAAGGATTAGTAAACGTTGATAAAGTAGTTCCTATTTCACAAACGCCAATAGGTAGAACTCCAAGAAGTAATCCGGCCACATATACAGGGGTTTTTGATGATATTAGAGATGTTTATGCTAATGTAGAAGAATCTAGAATAAGAGGATATTTAAAAGGTCGTTTCAGTTTTAATACACCTGGTGGTAGATGTGAAAAGTGCTCAGGAGATGGATATCAAAAGATTGAAATGCACTTCTTACCCGATGTTTATATTGCTTGTGATCAATGTGAAGGAAAACGCTATAATAAAGAGACTTTAGAAATAAAATATCATAACAAAAATATTAATGATATTTTAGATATGAGCGTAGATGAAGCTTTTATATTCTTTGAGAGACACCCTAAAATAGTTGATAAATTAAAATATCTAAAAGATGTCGGTTTAGGATACATAAAATTAGGTCAAATGTCAACAACAATGTCAGGAGGTGAGGCTCAAAGAGTTAAATTGGCTACATACCTACAAAAAAGACCTACCGGAAAAACTGTATATGTCTTAGATGAACCAACAACAGGTTTACATGTTCATGATGTTAAAAAATTAATTACAATTTTAAATAGAATTGTAGATAACGGAGATACTGTATTAGTTATTGAACACAATTTAGATGTAATTAAAAATTGTGATTATATTATAGATTTAGGTCCTGATGGTGGTGTTAATGGTGGTAGAATTGTTGCTAGTGGAACACCTGAACAAGTTGCACTAAATACTAATAGTTATACAGGGCAATTCCTTAATAAAATATTAAGTAGAAATAATTAAAATAAAGTATAATTAATATAAATTTAATATTATAATGAGGTCTAATGAAAAATAAAAAAAAGATTAATGTCGAAAAAATAATTAACTTTTTTAATTTGGAAATAATTAACAAAAACAAAGAAAGTATTGAATATAACGATATTTATCAACCTGCAATTAAGCGTGTTGGCTTAGATTTGGCCGAAAAAGTTAATAGTGATCGTATTAGTAACAACGTAATAGCTTGGGGTACTACTGAATCGCTTTGGTTTCAAGGTATTGGTAAATTTAGAGCATGTGAAGCTTTAGAGCATATCTTTAAACAAAAACCACCATTAGTTATGCTTTCTAAAGGTGTTACTAAACCGGCTTTAGAGTGAATAGTTGAGGTAGCCGATACTTATAATGTCCCCGTAACTCTATCACAAACTAGTTCTTCATATATATCAACGAATGTTGGTTCATATTTAAACAATTTTTTTTCAGAAGAAAAACAAATTCATGGTTGTTTAGTTTTAATTGGTGGAACCGGAGTTTTAATAATTGGGGCAAGTGGTGTTGGTAAATCAGAAGCAGCTTTAGAATTAGTTCAAAAAGGACATGTTTTAATTAGTGATGATTCTGTTTTGATTAAAGATACAGGTAATTTATTTATTGGTAGGTCTCCTGAAATAACACGTAATTTTTTAGAGGTACGTGGTATAGGAATTATTGATATTAAATATACTTATGGAATTAGATCTGTAGCACCTTCATCAATTATTAATTTAGTAGTTGAATTAGTTAGAACTGACAAACAACAAGAGTTCGATCGTTTAGGTGTTGATTTTCTTAAGTATTCAATATTTGGAAGAAGTATTAAGAAAATACAAATACCAATTAAAGAAGGTGGTTCAACAGCCTCTTTAATTGAAGCAGCAGTTAGTTCGTATCTTTCACGTCATGATGGAGTTAATGTTTTAGACGAAATAGAAAAAAGGAGGTTAAAAAGCAATGACTAATATGGCATCATATATTCCTTCACAACCAGCTTTTGAAGGTAGACCTTGAAGTCCTTTAATCCAAATTGGTACTTTTGAAATTCAAACTTACTCATTAACAATGATGTTGGGTTATTTACTTTCAATACTTACCGTTATCTATTTTTGACGTAGAGAAAAATTAAAAATGGATGTTGTCTATACTTTGATTTTAATTACTATACCTATGGGTATTATAGGATCACGTTTTGGTTACATTATTGAACAATTAATTTATCAAGATGAACCATTTAAGGGCTCAGCGTGGTATAAAATTTGAGAAGGTGGTTTAAGTATTCAGGGTGGTTTAATAACAACCATCATAGTAGATTTAGCCTACGTTTATACAAAAAGAGATGTAGTTGATATTAGAAAAGCAGGTTCATTAATTATACCTACAATTTTAATAGGGCAATTTATTGGGCGTTTTGGTAATTATGCTAACCATGAGGTTTACGGAAAAATAGACTGAACCGGAGCGAGCTCTTTAATTTGAGGAAAAACGTTTGCGGATAATATGTATATTAGTGATACGGTAACTAACCAATTAGGTATTGAGGCTGCATATAGATATCCTCTTTTCTTATATGAGGCAATCGCGAACTTAATTGGGTATTTAATCTTAGTTTGAATATTTAACTATTTCTGAATTTTTAAACCAGGTGTAAATATTGGTATGTATTTAGTTTGATATGGTTTAATTCGTATGGGCATGGAACCTTTACGTGAGGAATCATATAAATTATATGAATATGTTGCTTTAGGTTTTGTAATCTTCGGAGCATTTTTAGTAATTTATTATCAATTCTTTGGAAGAGTAAAATACATTAGAGTTAAAAAATCAGAAACTCAAAGTATCACAACATATCAATATGCTAATCCTGAAATTTATTTATCTTATGTAAATGTAACATCATTCAAACATATTTTTAAGAAAATAATTTCAAAATTAAAAAATAAATAGGAGCATTATGCAAAACAAAGTTTATGATTTAGTAATAATTGGTGGTGGACCGGCAGGTCTTAATGCAGCAATTTATGCGTCAAGAGCTAATTTAAGTGTTATTTTTATTGAAAAAGGCGCACCAGGTGGGAAATTATCTACAACAAGTAAAGTAGAAAACTGAATTGGTACTGAAAATATTGAAGGTTGACAATTAGCCTTAAACTTTTTTAACCATTCAAAAAAATACGGAGCTGTATATAAATACGGTAAAGTGGTTGAATTAAAACATAACGGAAAATTTGATAATGAAGTTAGATTAGAAAACGGAGATGTTATTTACGGAAAAACTGTTTTAATTTCAACAGGTATGAAAAATGTTGAACCTAACTTTATTGAAAACTTCCAAAGTTTTCTAAATAGAGGTGCTAGTTTCTGTGCCATTTGTGATGGTCCTTTATTTAAAGGTTTACCTTCATTAGTTTTAGGAAACGGGAATTCTGCTGTTGAAGAAGCTAGTTATTTATCTACAATAGCTTCGAAAGTATATGTTGTAATTAAAGATGAAGATTTTAACGCAGAACCAAGACTTGTTAATGATTTATTAGCAAAAGAAAATGTTATAATTTTTAAGAATTCAAGAATTTTATCACTTAAAGGTGATGGAACATTGGAAAATGCAATTATAGAACACAAAGATGGAACTACATCAACAATTCAAGTGGCTTCATTTTTCCCATATATTGGTATGGAACCATCAACAGATTTTGTAAAAAATAAAGAAATATTAGATGATAAAGGTTTTATTGTTACAAATAAATTTATGGAAACTTCTTTACCTGGAGTTTTTGCAGCGGGCGACATTAGAGCAAAAGAAATTCGTCAAATAGTAACTGCCGCATCAGATGGTGCAATAGCGGCAAGACGTGTTTCTGATTTATTATTATCAGAAAAATAATAAAGTCATACTTTTTAGTATGATTTTATTAATATTAAGGAGGAGTTTTGATTAATCAAGAATATATAATCAGCAAAAAAGGATTAACGACAAAAGAAGCAGAAAAGTTAATCAAAAAAAACGGTTATAACAAAATTAGTGTAAAGAAAGAAAAAAGTATCTTTAAAATGTTTGCTGAACAATTTAAAGATTTTATGATTATTTTACTTTTAATAGCCTCTGCATTCAGTTTTGGAGTAGCAATATATGAGGCAGTAACCAATAGTAACCAAAAAACATCAGAGTTAATAATTTCTTTTATTGAGCCATTTATAATACTTATCGTTGTGGCCTTAAACGCGATGTTAGGTACTTATCAAGAAATAAAGAGTAATCAAGCGGTCAAAGCTCTTTCTAAAAGTAATGAACTATATTCTAAAGTTTATCGTGATGGCAAGTTATTAACTATCCCTTCATCTAATTTAGTTGTAGGTGATTTAATAGTTATCGAAGCAGGTGATATTGTTTCGGTTGATGCACAATTAGTGGAATCATATTCTTTTTATGTTGTTGAGTCAGCTTTAACAGGTGAATCGATTTCAGTTGAGAAAGATGCAAATTTTATTTCTACTGAAACTACTAATTTAGCGGAACAAAAAAATAAAATTTTTTCAGGAACATACTCAACTCAAGGTAGAGCAGTTGCTGTTGTAACAGCTATTGGAGATCAAACCGAAATAGGTAAAATCAATAATTTAATTCAAGAACAAAAAGTGCCTTTAACACCACTACAAATAAAATTAAACAAATTAAGTAAAATTTTTGGTATTGCAGGAATTATTTTACTTTTTGTTACCGCTTTATTACAAATAGTTATACAAGGATCTATCTCGAATAATTGAACTAGACCAGAATTATATTCAAACGCAACAGTTATAGGTATATCTCTAGCAGTTGCGGCTATTCCTGAAGGTTTAATAACATTTACAACAGTTTTATTAGCTATTGGTGTAGCCAGAATGACTAGAGAAAAAGTTATTATTAAATCATTTTCAGCAATAGAAACAATCGGTTCTACAAGCATAATATGTTCTGATAAAACAGGTACATTAACAGAAAATAAAATGAAAGTTGTAGATTTTATAAACTATAATAAGACTTTAACCGATAATAAAGTTTTAGAATACTTTGTTGCATGTTGTGATGCGACAATTCATAAAAACGAAAAAGGTGAATTTGTTGAAGTTGGCGATCAAACTGAAATCGGAATTTTATATTACGCAAACGATCATAATATAAACGATCAAAATATTTATGATAATTTTCAAAAAATACATTCTTTACCATTTGATAGCGATAGAAAATTAATGTCAGTATTATTAAGTGAAAATAATCAAAACTTTTTGATAACAAAGGGTGCTCCAGACGTTATTTTCTCAAAAGTAAGAAATTTAGATAAATCATATAAAGAAAAAGTAGAAGAATTATCAAACAAAAGTTATAGAGTCTTAGCAATAGCTAAAAAAGTAATAAAAAAAGATGTTATTGATTTTAGTGATGAAAATGACTTAGAATTTGTTGGTTTGATTGCGATGGTAGATCCGGCTAGAGTGGGAGTTAAAGAAAGTATTCAACAAGGTTTTGAAGCAGGAATTAAACCTATAATGATTACCGGAGATCATTTAACAACAGCTGTTGCAATTGCAAAAGAACTAGGTATTTTTGTTGAAGGAGACAGAGCGATAACTGGTTTAGAATTGTCGAACATGGATGATGAAGAACTAAAAAAAGAAGTTAAACATATTTCGGTTTATGCTCGTGTGACCCCTTCTGATAAATTAAGAATTGTTAATGCTTGACAATCACACAACCAAGTTGTTGCTATGACTGGTGATGGTGTAAATGACGCTCCTGCCCTTAAACGTAGCGATAGCGGTATAGCAATGGGTATAACTGGAACCGATGTTTCTAAGCAAGCTGCTGACATGATTTTAACCGATGACAATTTTAGTACAATAGTTAAAGCTGTTAAAAGCGGTAGAGAAACATACTATAGAATAAAATCGGTTATATTAAATTTATTAATTTCTTCAATAACAGAAATTATTGTAATGTTATTCGGATTATTTGTGTTCTCGTTCGTTTTTAAAGAACAATTTAAAAACACTAATGTAATAATATTGTCCGCATCTCAATTACTGTGAATAAACTTATTAACGCATGGTTTACCTTCTATAGCATTAGGTATGACCCCAACAGATGTAAATGTTATGAAAAATAAACCTACAAAGAGAGATGAGAGTATTTTTGCTAACGGTATGTTTAAAGAGCTTATGATTCAAAGTATTATTCTTTCTTTTGCTTCTTTATTGTCATACGGATTAGTCGGAATCTTAGCAAAAAATACAAAGATAAGTTCTGAAGATTTTGTTAAATTAACTTCAAGTGCTATGTTCATTACGTTAGGTATTGGTGCAAGTTTAAATTCGTTAAATTTAATGAGTAAATCGTCAATTATTTTTTCAAAATTTAAAAAATATAAGTTAGTTTATCTTGCAAGTTCATTTTCTGTTCTATCTATGTTGATAGTAACTTTTATACCGGGAATATCAAGTGTTTTTAAAATTATTTCATTAGATGTTTATAACCAAAATTGGTTATATTGGTTTGTGCCAATAATCCTTTCAATTAACCTAGTAATTTATTCAGAATTTAAAAAAATATATTTTGTTATTAAAAATTATTTAAATAATAAATCTGTGATATAATAAAAAGGCAACTTAATATTAAAACATAAAAAATTCAAAATTAACGTAGGAGGTTGTATGAGACAAACAACAATTGTTAATACACAAAAAGCAAATAAAAAGTGATATGTTATTGATGCTGAAGGTCAAGTTTTAGGACGTTTAGCAGCATATGTTGCTTCTGTATTAAGAGGAAAAAACAAACCTGATTTTACTCCAAATGCTGACATGGGAGATAATGTAGTTATTATTAACGCTGAAAAAATCGTTTTAACTGCTAAAAAAGAAGAACAAAAAATTTACTACTCACACTCAGGATACCCTGGTGGATTAAAAAGTATTACAGCAGCTAAATTAAGAGTAAAAAGACCTACAGCTTTAATTGAAAAAGCTGTAAGCGGTATGCTTCCTCATACAAAACTTGGTAACAAACAACGTCGTAACTTATTTGTATATGCAGGACCAGAACATAAACAACAAGCACAAAACCCAGAAAGATTAGAGGTTAAATAATTATGAGTAAAAATATTGAATACCGTGGATTAGGAAGAAGAAAATCATCTGTTGCACGTGTTAGATTAACACCAGGAACAGGTAAATTCGTAATTAATAAACGTGAAGCTCGTGAATACTTAACATCAGATATTTACTTAAAAGACGCTAATCAACCATTTGATTTAACTGAAACAAAAGGGACATTTGATGTTTCTGTAGTTGTTGCAGGTGGTGGATTAAGCGGTCAAGCTGGAGCAATTAGATTAGGTATCGCTCGTGCTTTATTAGAAGCAAGTACTGACTATCGTTCAACTCTTAAAGCGGCTGGAATGCTAACAAGAGACGCTAGAGCTAAAGAACGTAAAAAACCTGGACTTCGTGCAGCTCGTCGTGCAAGACAATTCTCAAAACGTTAATTTTATAATAATAAAATGCTTTGCTCTTGTGGTTTATATGCTATAATAGTAAAGCAATATATGCGAGCGTAGCTCAGCTGGTTAGAGCACACGACTGATAATCGTGAGGTCGATGGTTCGAGTCCATTCGTTCGCACCATTTCAAGAAATTGACCAAATAAGCCGTTAGGCTTATTTTTTTATTTTTTAATTAAAAAATAAAGTTATTTTCATTTAAAGTTATAATATTATAATTACTAAGGAGCAAAATGAAGAATAATAGAAAAATAGGATTTTTACTATCATTAATGATGTTAATTGGCACTGTTGTAGGTATTGGAATTTTCTTCAAAAATATATCTGTTGGAAAATCTGTAGATTACAACGGTTTAAGTTGATTAATAACATGAATTATTGGGGGAGTAATATCTATTTCAGTTGCTCTTTGTTTTTCAGAAATAGGATCATTGCCTAATAAAAGTTTTTCAGGAATATCCAATTGAATGCATAAATTAAAGCCAGGATTTACATCTTATGGCATTTCTATAACTTATGCAGTTTTTTATTTTGGTTTACTTTTTACAATATTAGGTAGTTTTGGTTCTGAAATATTTTTTTATTTCTTGTCAGTTATGAAAATAGTTGATTTTAATAAAATCAAAATTTGAATTCATCTAATTGCTGGAGCAATTATTAGTTTTTATTTTTTATCATTAGTGTTGATATCTCAACGTGCATCAGGCATATTTCAATTTGTAGTTACAATTTTGAAATTTATCCCACTATTTGCAGTAATGTTAATTGGTATTTTTTTAGCAAATACTCATAATTTAGCGAATGAAAACCAGCCTGTAAATGCTTTTATAAATGGTTCATTTACTCTTAAGGGTGTAATAATTGCATTACCAGCCGTATTATTTTCTTATGATGCTTTTTTATTAGTAGGATCATTTGGTAAAAAAATAAAAAATTCAGAAAAGAGATTGCCAATTATAGTTATAGTTGGTATGATATCAATTACTATATTATATACATTGATAGCTCTATCATCTATATTACATAATGCAAAGACTGTTGAAGGTATTTTATTAGATTCCTTACCACGTTCGTTAGGTAAAGTTATCGAAAAAATTATTTACACATTATTATTGATTTCTACTTTCGGTGTTATTAACGGGTTAACATTTGCATATAAAAATGAAATAGAATCTACAATTTCGAACGAACTACTTTTTGGATCAAAATACATTTTAACAAAAATGAATATAAAAAAAGCAACGTTACTTTATTGTTCCGTTATATTTTTGTTTTATTTTATAATTTTATTAAGTCTAAGTTCAATATTGAACACAGATGCTTTTTTAGATTTGTTTAGTAATTATCCGACTGTTATATTTTTTGGAGTATATTTATATATTATTGTTTTATATTCTAAAAATAGAAAAAATATTAACGAGACAAATAAGATAAATAAAATTATTTTTTATAGTGCATCAATAATTTCTTTTTTAGGAATTATAACTATTGAGTTGGCGTATTTTTCAACAATATTTTCTAATTTATTAAATTCAGAATTTAAAAACAATTATGGCGTTTTTTATAAAGGATCAAATATACTATTTCCTGGTTGATTCGAATTAATAATTTATTTTGTATTTATAATATTTGCTTTATCTATACCTGTTTTAAATTATTATTTAGAAAAAATAATTTTTAATAGAGATTTAATCGATCATATTAAAAAACTACGCTAGTTATCTAATGTAGTTTTTTAATAAAAAATAAGCCTAACGGCTTATTTGGTCAATTTCTTGAAATGGTACGTCCTAGAGGATTCGAACCTCTGACCCAATGGTTAAAAGCCATTTGCTCTACCTGCTGAGCTAAGGACGCATAACAATGGTACCCAGAACTGGACTTGAACCAGCACGATTTTGCAATCGAGGGATTTTAAGTCCCTTGCGTCTACCATTCCGCCACCTGGGCATATTTTGCGTTCGTTGCTAAATTATTATAACACAATAAAAAAAAATCAAAGAAATTTTAAAAATATTTTTTTTATTTTTTAAATTTAAAAAAACAAAGTTTATAAATTGAAATAATAAAATAAAAACTTTATTATTAAATTTAATTAAAATATATAATATTAACAAAGATTAAAATAATCGGACTTTTAAATTATTTTTTATAATGTGGTTAGGAATAAAATGCAAGATAAAATAAATATACTTTTTATAGGAGACATCTTTGGGACCCCCGGAATATTAACAGTAGAAAAGATATTACCAGATTTAATTAAAAAAAATAATATAGATTTTGTTATTGCTCAAGGTGAGAATGTAACAGGTAGAAAAGGTCTAGATCAAGAGGATTATAATAGATTAAAAAAAATTGGTGTTAATTGTTTTACAATGGGGAATCACGTTTGAGCAAACGAGGATATATATAATATTATAGAGAATGAAGATATTATAAGACCTTTCAATATTGAATCTAGTTATCCAGGACATGGTACTTCAGTTTTTAAATTAAAGAATTTTTTATTAAGAGTTAGTTCATTACTTGGAAATACTTTTAATGAATTAAATCACCCATGGAATGAATCTGTAGCTTTACCTTTTTTAAAATCAGCACATAAATTAATGGAATATAACGATACAGATTTTCACTTCATTGATTTTCACGCAGAAACAACAAGCGAAAAATATGTACTTGGTTTAGAAGTGGACGGAACAATAGATGCAGTCTGCGGGACACATACTCATGTTCAAACAAATGACGATCATGTTTTACCAAAAGGAACTTGTTATATTACTGATGTAGGTACCGTTGGTCCAATTGATTCTGCTATTGGTGCAAATTTTCAAGAAGTACGTGATAAGATGTTGGATCCTAGCTCTAGAAAAAGATTCTTAGTAAGTCAAAACAATACACAATTTAATGCCGTGTTAATAACATTACAAAAAAATGGTTTAAAAGAAAAAACAAACTTAATTAGAAAGATAAATATTTTCGATATTGATATTTATGAAAAAAAATAAAAAAATATTTTTACATTTCTAAATATGGTGTTATAATAGTTAGGCAATCATTAAAAACAACAAGTTAAAATGATGCATAAGTTCTTTGAAAACTAGATATATACAATAAAACATGACAGTCAATTTTTTCGAGAGTTTGATCCTGGCTCAGGATGAACGCTGGCTGTGTGCCTAATACATGCATGTCGAGCGGAGTTCTTCGGAA
>NZ_JAOPHP010000021.1 GCF_025515455.1 Mycoplasma sp. CSL7503-lung
ATATAATTTGAGTTATATTATTTTCGGTGTTAATATAATATATAATTTAATAAATTAAAATGAAAAAAACTCATATCAATAAAAAATTAATATGAGTTTTGTGTCAAATTTTATTCACCTAACTTATTCAAATAAATTTGTTGCTTTTTATTTAATTATTTAAAAACTAAACTATTTTAATTAAATGTTCCTTAGAGTAGTTTTCGCCTTTTAAGTGATCTCTTTCAACATGGATTACTTCTATTTTTTCATTACCTTGTGTATGCATACCATGTTTTTGACCTCTTCGAAACCCTTTAATTAAACCTTCTAACTCTTCAAGTGTATTTGCTTTCGCTACAACTTCACCACTTGAGACTAATTTTGCTTTATATTTGTACATTTTTACCTCCGTTTATTAAAACTATACATATATATCTATTTTTATTGTATTACAATCTAATAAAATATCATATTGCGGTCCAATTTTATATTTAAACTTGATATATAATTAAAAAAAATTTCATATTTATGCAAATTAATTAAAAAAATAAAACGATTCCCGAATATTAAGGTGTATCGTTCTTATTTTTTAATTAATAAAATTTATTTTTTGTCAGATTTTTCTTTGCTAAACAATTCTGAAGCTAATGACATAGTTCCAGCGATAGATGATAAATTTGATGGTAAGAAAATTTTTGTAGCCTTACCATTTGCAATTTCTTTTAATTGTTCAATTGCTTTCAATGTTAAAAACTCATTGCTAAGATTAGTTTCGTTAATTATATCAATCGCTTTTCTTTTACCTTCTGCTTCAAGTATTTCACTTTCTTTTTTTGCTTCTGCCTTTAATATTTGAGCTTGTTTATCTGCTTCTGCTTGTAATATTTTAGCTTCTTTTTGACCTTCAGCAATTAAAATTGATGAAGCTTTTGAACCTTCAGCTTCTAAAATGCTTGCTCTTTTTTCTCTTTCAGCACGCATTTGTTTTTCCATTGCATTTTGAATATCTCTTGGTGGTATTATATTTTTAATTTCGACACGATGAACTTTTATTCCTCAAGAATCTGAAGCTTCATCCAAAATTAAAGTTAATTTTGAATTAATTGTATCTCTAGATGTTAAGGTTTCATCTAATTCTAATTCACCAAGTAAATTTCTTAATGTTGTAGCAGAAAGATTCTCGATAGCTTTCATAGAATTTTCAGCTCCATAAATAAATAATTTAGGATCTGTTATTTTTAAATAAACTACGGTATCTACTCTAATTGTTGCATTATCTTTAGTTATAATATCTTGTTCCGGAAAATCAAGAACTTTTTCTTTGTAATTTTCTCTTGCTACTATTCTATCTAAAAAAGGTATTATAAAATTGATTCCATTTTCTAGTGTTTTGTTATATTTACCTAAGCGTTCTACAATAGCAAATTTAGATTGTGGTATTACTTTGATTGATGAAATTAAAGTAATAATTAAAAATAATAAAATAATAACTAAAAAAATAATCCCTATAATCATTCCAACCATTTTAATCTCCTTCTAAAATATTTTGTTTTGTTTTAAAATTCAATTTATATTAAGATACGTTTTTTATACGAATCATTTTTTATTACTTTAATTTTATTTTTGACTTATCACTATCCACAATATAAAATATAATAACCGCAAAATAACATTGCACGAAAAAACTAAATTATTATTTTGCTTTTATCAATCTATAAATATTGGTTAGAAAATGATATGATTAAGTATCAAATAAAATAAATTTAACATAAACTTATATTGAATTTACAAAATAATTGTACCATTTTTTGGGTTTGTAATTTTAACATTTAAAAACACTATTTTCAAAAATAGATTTTTGTTTTTAAAATTTATGAAATTTACTTAGATAAATGTAATAGTTATTTATAATTAGTTTAATAGAAAGAGGAAATGTGACCACAAACAATAGTTTTAACATAATTTTAAATTCAGCACAAATGAATTTTGGATCAAATAGAGGTTTGGCAACCTTGCCCTTATGAGCAAAAATAATTTTAATAATTTCTCTTGTTTTGTTATCTTTAATAATGATATTCTTTCACAAAAATTCAAAAGAAAAGATTGCTGATTTTAAAGAAAAACAATTAGAACAATACATAAAAGATAATCCTAGACATAAAAACATTAAGTATGAGTCAACAGGTTTATTTTTACCAGCATGACAAAGAGCGAAGTACAATTTTCCTTTATTTATGTCTGTTGTGTTTTTAAGTATCGCAATAATAATATTAATTTTAACCTTAAAAGGTTAAAAGCTATTGTTAGATTGTTATCTTAATGAAAAATTCTCGCTTTCGGGCGAGAATTTTTATTTTTTATTTAATTGTACCGACCATTTCGCTTGTTGTTAAAGCTCTTGTTTTTCCTTCTATAGGTTCATATTTATTTAATGTACCTTCTTGTAAAACAATAACAACTACATCTGATAAGTATCCGTTTTCTTTAACTAAAGATAAATCAACTGTAGCTAACTTATCTCCAGCATTAACTTTTTTACCTAATTTTACGTGTGATTTGAAACCTTCACCATTTAATTTAACTGTATCAATACCAATATGCACTAAAACTTTAACACCTTCTTTAGTTTCGATACCGTAGGCATGTTTAGAATCGAATAGAGAAACTATTCTTCCTTTTACAGGTGAATAAACATTCCCTACTTTGTTAGCATCAAATCTAACAACAAAACCATCACCCATTAATTTTTCTGAGAAAACTCCGTCATTAAGCGATTCTAAAGGTAACAATTCACCTTTTGCTACAGTTTGCATTTTTACACTTTTTTTAGTAATAATTTGTTCGTTAGATACAACTTTTTCTTCAACTTCTTTAGTTTCAGTTGTTGTAGGCGATTCAACTGATTTCTCTTCTGGTTGAATTCTTGTATTGTTATCTTTTTGTGATTGCTCTCACTTAGCAATTAAATCTCTTTGTGATTTAATTTTTGAATTTACTTGTTCGGCTGTAGGCCCTAAAATAGCTTGAACATGTGTTTCACCTTCAAACTTAACACCAAAAGCTCCTGCTTGTTTAATAGAATCAGCATTAACTTTTTTTATGTCTTTAACATCATATCTAAGTCTTGAAGCACAATTGTTAAATGCTTTAATATTATCTAATCCACCAAAAGCTTGAACTAAAGCTAAAGCTTGTTGATCAATACTACTAAATTCAGAATTTTCTGAATTTGATTCAGTTTGTTTCTTGCTTAAAAAGTCTTTTTTTGTAAATAATTTAGTATTTCCACCACGACCTGGAGTTGCTAAATCTGCTTTTTTAATTCAGAAATAGAATACCAAGAAATAAATTGGTGCATAAGCTAAACCTAAAACAATTACATAGTAGAATTGAGTTCCTTTAGCAAAAGGAATAATACCATATAATGTTAAATCTAAAATTCCACCTGAAAATACCATAGGTATGTGAACACCTAATAAATTAGCGAACATAAATGATGTTGCTATTGTAAACGCATGGAAACCTCAGAATAATAGCGGTGATAAGAATAAGAATGTAAATTCAATTGGTTCTGTAACACCAGTTACTAATGAAGTAAACGCGGCTGGTAACACTGTACCCGCTGCTACTTTTCTATTTTCTTTTGGTGCTGCAAAAATCATTGCAACTGCAGCTGCTGGTAAACCGAACATCATAACCGCAAACTTACCGTCAGCAAACCTACCAATTTTTATACCTAAATCTTTAGCAATAAATTCAAATAATGGTTTGCTAAAGTTAATTGTTTCTCCATTTGCTTTTGTAATAGATCAATCAATTACATTAGATGAAAATTTCAATAAGTTAACAGCAGCCGTCGAATCACCTTTAAACTTATCCGGATTACTTGAAACTTCATTAATTAATGCAGATAGTGATGCACCTGCGTTAAGTGTATCACCGCTAGCTTTAATAGAATCTTGTCATGCATTAAGTGCTTCATTAACACTTCCTCCAGCACTAGAATATCATAACGGCGCATAAAATACGTGATGTAAACCAAATGGTATTAAAGATCTTTCGAAATAACCAAAGATCAATGACTCAATACCATATGGAACTTTTTGTAGTGCGCTTCCAAAGTGGTTTAAACCAACTCCTACTCATGGTCAAAATAATAAGAACAACAACGCTAACCCAAAAGAAGCGGGGATTGTTATTATTGACACAAATCTCTTACCACCAAAGAATGATAAGAATTTTGGTAGTTGAATTACATGAAATCTGTTGTATAAATATTGGACAGTTAAACCAACTGCAATACCACCAAATACAGATGTTTGTAAGGCTCTAAACCCTAAAGTTGTACCAACTAAATTTTTTAATGTCTCAGGATTACGTCCACCCTGTGTAAATAGAACTTTATAACCAATAAGTTCTCTTCCGATTTTTATTTTTTCGTTTTGAGAGTTTAAAATAAACTCTTTAGTTTCTTTGTTTTGCAAGAATACATCTGTTTCAACCGGCGAAATAAACACTTGTTGAATCGCGATAAAAACCATATAACCAATTATTGTTGCAAAAACACCAACACCAGCTTCGTCTGTAAAAGCTATAACGAACGCAGATGCGAATAACAATGGTAATGCCGCAAAAACTGGATCACCTAATGCAGTTATAGCATTACCAAAAGTTTGTAGTGCAGAACCTTCTGCACCTTGACCACTAATTGCGGCCCCAACTCCAAGAAATAAACCGGCAATTGACATAATAGATATAGGCAACATAAATGCACCTGAAATTTTGGATAATATTTTTCTTAATTTACCAGAATCACTATTGTTCAATTTCTGTTTTTTCTCAGAATTTAATCGTTTTCTGAAAATTGCTTTCATTAATTCCTTTCTTCATTGTCTATCAAATATTTCTAGAATATTTGTAAAATAATCATCAAAAAATAATAAATAAAATTAACAAAGTGTACATTAGAACTTTGTTAATTATAAATTAAATCATTTTGATGAACCTTATAACTAACTAAGTATTTTTTAATGCTTTTATGCATTTTTTGTTTTTTGTTTGTTATTTA
This sequence comes from Mycoplasma sp. CSL7503-lung, assembly GCF_025515455.1. Taxonomy (GTDB): domain Bacteria; phylum Bacillota_I; class Bacilli_A; order Mycoplasmatales; family Metamycoplasmataceae; genus Mycoplasmopsis. The sequence continues at coordinate 5,051 of NZ_JAOPHP010000021.1, forward strand.
TTTTACTTCCTAGACACCAAAATTATATAATAAGATTAAATACATAAATAAAAAATATTTAATTATTATATTAATACTTTACTTTTTTCATATTTATGAAAATAAAATTGTTTTTTAATTATTTCAAAAATTTATTTAAAATTAATATAAGAAAAAAGGAAAAAAATGAATTTTTACAAAGAAATAGATAAAAGAATAAATAAAATAAATTACGAAGTAAAAATATTAATGATCGATAATGATCCATTGATAGATGAAGTGATTGATATCTTCAAGGATAATCATAAAATAAAATTATTTAAATATGAAAGTATAAAAAAAGATTACGAAAAAGATCTTTATGATAAAAAAGAATTTTATAAAAAAATAAGAAACGGAAAAGAAAATATTGAGAGCATTGAATCAACTTTTGAAAAATATGATGATTTATATTCTAGCTTAATTTTGCTTAAAAAAGGTTTTTTTAATGGAGTCATAGGTGGACTTTCATATACTAGTGCCGATTTTATCAGAGCTGCACTAAAAGTAATTGGGTTAGATGATAATGTAGAGAGAATTTCATCAATCATGTTTTTAGTAAAAGAGAATAGCACTCTTTTTTTTAGTGATCCTTCAGTTAATATTAACATAGATGAAAAAACGTTGTACAATATCGGTAAAAACCATATTAACTTTTTAGAAAAATTGAATGTAGAAAGTAATGTTGCTTTTTTGAGTTATTCCACATACGGAAGCGTGGAAAATACACAAACTCAAGAAATTAGAAATATAAGTAATACACTACAAAAAAACACTAAAAGGCGTAAAATAATCGGAGAAGTTCAATTTGATGCTGCTTTTGATAAAAAAATTAGAGCTAGAAAAATAAAAGATACAAACTTTAATAAATGTGAATTTACATCTTTTATTTTTCCTGACCTTAATTCTGCAAATATTGGATATAAATTAGCACAATATCTCGCTAATTATGATGCATTTGGTCCGATATTATTAGGTTTAAACCAACCAGCAAACGACTTATCAAGAGGAGCAAGTAAAAAAGATATTATTTACACAATTTACATTACAGCATTACAAATAGGAGGTAAAAATGAGTAAAATAATAGCAGTTAATCCTGGAAGTAGTTCCATAAAAATAAGTATCTTTGAAAAAGATTCATTAAAATTATTAGCTAATGGTTTAGCTGAAAGAATAGGTTTAAAAAATGGTTTAGTAACCATAAAAAGCAAACAACAAAAACAAACATTAGAATTAGAATTAAAAAATCATGACGATGCAGTTGAAGGTATTTATCAACTTATGCAAAAAATGAACTTGATAAAAAATAAAGAAGAAATTGAATATATAGGTTTTAGAGTCGTTCAAGGCGGTAAATTTTTCAACTCGACAACCAAATTAACAGAAAAGGAAATTAAAATAATTGATAGCGTCTCAATATACGCACCTTTGCACAATCCAGCAGCTATAAAAACAATTCGCGGTTTCCAAAAAATATTCCCAAATTCTAAACTCTCAGCCGACTTTGATACTGCGTTTCACACAACAATAGATAGAATAAATTACACATATGCAATTCCTAAAGAATTAACAGAAAAATATAACATAAAAAAATATGGAGCACATGGAATTTCCCATCAATTTATAACTTTGAAATTAGAAAAAATATTAGATAAAGAAAAAGTAAATTTTGTTAATGTTCACTTAGGAAATGGCGCTAGTTTATGTGCGATAAAAAAAAGTAAATCATTTGACACTTCTATGGGTTTAACACCGTTGGCGGGTATTATGATGGGTACACGTTCAGGAGATATAGATCCGTCAATTCATGAATTTTTAATCAAAGAAACAGGTTTAAATATTACAGAAATAACAGAAATTTTAAATAAAAAAAGTGGTGTACTTGGCGTTTCCGGAATTTCAAGTGATATGCGTGATGTTCAAAAAGAAATGGAAAATAATAATCCGGATGCACTTTTCGCCTTTGAAATGTACTCTCAAAAAGTTGCAGATTACTTAGTTAATTATATTAACAAAATAGGGCCCAAAGTAGATGCGATAGTATTTACAGCGGGAATAGGAGAAAATAATCCGATTATAAGAAAGTTAATTTTAAACAAAATTAATATTAAAAATATAGTTTTAGATGACTTGTTGAACGAATCTAAAATAGACGATTTTAAATTAATTTCAAGTAGTGAGTCAGAAATTAAAGTTTTTGTAATTAGAACCAATGAAGAATTGCTTATTACTCAAAATGCATTAAAGATTTATGAGTCATAAAGCGATATATGCAGGATCTTTTAATCCTTTTCATAAAGGTCATAAATCTATTTTAATAAAAGCAGCGAAATTATTCGACAAAGTTTATTTAGTTGTGGCCCAAAACCCGGATAAAGAAAAAAATGATATAATAAAAAACATAAATATAATAAAAGAAGAAATAAAAAACTTAGAAAAAGTTGTAGTTTTAAGTGGCAAAGATCAATTAATTGCAAATTTAGCAAAAGAATTGAATGTAAAATATTTAATAAGGTCAATTAGAAATTCTGAAGATTTGGAATATGAATTTGACTTAGCAGCGGGTAACAAAATTTTAAATAAAAATTTAGAAACTATTTTTATTCTACCTGACGGAAAATACAAAAAATACTCTTCTTCATTAATAAAATCATTGAAAGAAAAGGAAAAAGATGTTTAGATTTATAAAATCATCAAACAAAATAGATAATTGATACAAACACAACAATAACGAAATTGCGTTTTGAGGTCGCTCAAACGTTGGTAAAAGCAGTTTAATTAATAGCATTGTTGATAACAAAAAATTAGCAAGGGTTTCAAAAACACCTGGCAGAACCCAAATGCTAAATTTTTTTGAAAATGAATTCGGTGCTGTTTTTGTAGATTTACCAGGGTATGGATACGCAAAACTTTCTAAAGAAAAAATAGATCAAATGATGAAAATGATTGAAGAATTTTTGATCAAAAGAGAAAATTTAGTAAAACTTTATCTTTTGATCGATTCAAGACATAGTATTACGAAAAATGATGAAAACGTTATTGAATTTCTTAATAAAATAAATCTTGAATATACTTTAGTTTTTACAAAGGCAGATAAGTTAAGACAGAAAGATAAAAACACTCTAATAAAAAGCATTAAAACAAATAGAGATAAATTTAAATTTAATAAATATTTTATAGTTTCATCGGAAACAAAAGCAGGAATAAATGAACTAGTGTTGGATATTAATCAAGCATTCGAGGAAGGTAATAATGAAGAATAAAAAAATGAAAATAATTTTCGGGTCTCTTATAATAGGAATTTCTATCGCAAGTATTTCAGGAGCTATAGTAGCAAGCAAAAATAATCAAATTTCAGAAAAAGAACAATTAAAAAGCTTCAACTTCGGAAGCTATAACAAAAGAGTAAAAAATAGTTATGCAAGTGCTTATATCTCAAATCCTGTTATAAAAACGACAAATAATGTGGATGCTAACAACGAATATTGAAGACAACTTTTTAACTTGAAAAAAATACCTACAAGTAACGAATTAGAGGAAAAAGATTTTTATTTATTAGGTGCGAGGGGTGAATTAATAAATATTTTTGACAAAAAATATAATGTTTATTTTAATTCATACGCTAACGATTTTGAAGGTAAACTATTTTTAGTTGTTAGTTTGTATTTAAAAAATGTATCACCAGCGAAATTATATGACCAAGTAACATTAGAAGTAGATGGTTTTAAAAATATGAATTTTGAAACTATAAAAAATTATGTTGGATTTCAAGATGAAAACTCAATAGAAGTTAAAGAAAATGAACTAACAAAATACAACGATTTTGAATCATTAAAAAATGAATATAATAAAATTAAAGATGATATAACAAAAAAAGAAGATTTCATAAAAAAATTATTTAATAATCTAGAACCAAATAAAGCTTCTAAAATAGATTTTGAAAATACTAACCTGGAGTTTAAAGATAAAAACATAATAGTTTTAAAAACATCATTTAAAGCTAAAATTAATTTAGCAACTAAAGAAAATTTGTTTAATATTAACACTCCTGAGGATCCAAATTATAAAAATATTTTATGAGAACAAAAGGAATTTTTGATATCAAAATTCAATTAAAACAGACTAAGTAAAGTAAAAACATTGTTTTTTAATAAAAAAAGTGCATTTTTTGCATTTTTTTTATTAATTTTAATAATATTGTTGTATTATTTATTAAGTAAAATTAAGATTTAAAAAGAAGGTTAAAATAATGATTGATAAGGCAATTAATTTTTTGAAATTTTATAGCGAAAAACATAAAGTTGGATATGGTATATTTTTATGATTTTTTATAATATTCTCATATTTAATTTTTATAACTAATTGAGGTTTTGCAGGAGCCTTAAATGGCCAGGGATACATAGAAGGTGGTGATAATTTCGGAATATTAGCTCATTTTAGAATTATCAAAGATAAATCATTTGATTTTATGACACAAGCAACTAATTGAGGTATAACTCTCGGAAGAGGTATTGGTTCAGTAGTTGTAGCACTATTGTTAGTAAAATTATTTCACAAAAAAACAACAATAATAGCTATTTCCCTAACATTATTCGGGATACCCGCACAATATTTACCTCACTCTAACGGCTATTATGCATTATTCTTGATCATGCGTACTTTAATGGCAATAGGTGGAACAATGACAATAATTTTAACACAACCTGTTGTTGCAAGTTTTTTTAATAAAAAACAGAAATCTATGCTTTCTTCTTTTGGTATTTTAACTTATCCTCTTGGTACTATAATTGCTATATTGCCCTTTGTGACAACAAATATCGAAGGTTCTAAAACCATAGTTAAAAATTGACAATTAATATTAACAATATTAAGTTCACTCAATTTAATACCATTAATTGTTATGATAATATTCGGTTTAAAGTTTGATGTTCCAACAAAAGCTGAAATTACATACGCAAAAAAAGAACAAAACGGATTTAGAATTTTATGAAAATACTTAAAAACTAAAGAAACTTACTCATGAATTTTATTATTTGGAGGATGATTAAGTGCTTCAGTTTTTCCAGTTATTTTTACAATGAAGATGTTTCAAGATATTTCTGGAATATCAAATGAATTTAATAAAACTCTTAAAATATGAGTAATAATATATTTATCAGCAGTCTTTATTGGACCATTAACTGTTGGTGCTTATTCTAAATACAATATAAAAAGAAAATGATATATAGCATTACTATTAGGACTAGGAATTTTATTTTATATATTATCTTTGGTTATTTTTAAAACTTCTGTAATTAAAGAGAATATTGTTGGTTATGTTTTCTTATATATATTTGGATTTCTTTCAGGATTATTTTTATGAGGAATTCAAGGTGTTATTTTGAATTTACCTCATGAGTATAAAAATAATAATATAAGAAAAATGTGTTGGATGTTCTCTTTAATTTGAGGATTAGGATATATTATATTCACAGTATTTACAATAATAGTATCCTTAATACCAATAATTGGTAATTCACTAGGTTATAATAACACTTTAGTTTATGCAATAATCGGGTTTATTATCATTGTACTTGTTTCATTAATTTCCATAGTAGGCATTCTACTATTAAAAGAACCATCTGAAGACGCTCAAACTCTTCCGAATTGATGTGTAAGATTGATACAAACATTTAACAGTAAAGATGGTAATAAAAAATCAAAGCAATAGTTGCTTTGATTTTTTATTTAGTTAGTGTTTTCTTCGTTTTCTTGTATTTCATTCAATCTATTTTTAATTGCATTATAAAAACTAATTAAATCTTGTTCTTGTTCTTCTAGTGATTTATTGACATCAAACGAAAAATTTTGAGCTATTTGTTGGAAAACAGGATCATTTTTTATTTCTTTTGTTAATAAAGATTTTCTACCAATTCTATTTGAAAAAACAGATAACATAACTTCATAAGCAATATCATCAATCATTGCATCAAATAGTTTAGTTCCTTCTTCAGTATAAATTTGATACGGGTTTTTTTGTGAATATTGAACCAAATTAACATTCGATCTCAATTTGTCCATTCTGTTAATATGAGTTTGTCATTTATCATCTAAAACACTGATTATAGTATCTCTAACAACTGAATTAATGGTTTCTGTATCTGAATACTCTAAAGCGTTTTTTATCCACTCTTCAAATACATTTAAAATAATATTTGACACATAATTGGTAAGATCCGTCTCGTGAATCGAACTAATTTCATCTAAATTAAAATTAAACTCAACTAATTTACCTATATTTTCATTTAAGAAATTTACAAGAGCGGCGTAATTATAAGAATGATTATGTAGTGTATATTCTCTATTTTTGACTATTGACCTAGCAGAAGAAGTTATCATACCTCTCACAACTTTTTGAATGTTTGTAGTTACTAGTATTAAATCTCTTTGAGAATAAATTAAATCTCTTTGTTGACGAATAACATCATCATAATTTAAAACCGATTTTCTTGAATCATAATTAAATCCTTCGATTTTCTTTTGCGCATGATTAAATGCAAATTTTAAATTTTTCGAAGTTATTTCCTTGCCTTGAGAATCAGCATACGCTTCTATCAGCGAATCATAACTTGCAAACCTTTTCATTAATTGATCGTCTAAAGAAACAAAAAACTTACTTGTTCCAACGTCTCCTTGACGCCCAGATCGACCTCTAAGTTGGTTATCTATTCTTCTTGAAGTTGCTTTATCAGTACCTAGAACATATAAACCACCTAATGCGATTGCTTCTTGTGAAGGTTTTATATCTGTTCCTCTTCCGGCCATATTTGTCGCTATAGTAACTGATTTAACTTGTCCTGCTTTAGAAATTATATCCGCTTCACTCGCATTTTGTTTAGCATTAAGAACAGTATGTGGAATTCCTTTTTCTAATAATAATTTATGTAATAACTCTGATTCTTCAATCTGTGCTGTACCAACCAAAACGGGTTGTCCTTTTTCATATAATTCTTTAATTTTATTAACAACAGCTTCTCACTTATCTGTATAATTTGCAAATATTGAATCAGGCTCATCAACACGAGCAATAGGTTTATTTGTCGGAACAACATTAACTCTCATATTGTAAATATCTATAAATTCTTGTTCTTCTGTTTTTCCTGTACCGGTCATACCACAAAGTTTTTTAAACATTCTAAAGAAATTTTGATATGTAATAGTTGCTTGCGTTTTTGTTTCTGGTTCTACTTCTACTTGTTCTTTTGCTTGTATAGCTTGTTGTAAACCTTCAGAATAACTACGGCCATCCATAATACGGCCTGTAAATGCGTCAACAAGTTCAATTTTACCTTCTCTTATTATATACTCAACATCAATTCTCATAACTTTATGTGCTCTTAAAGCATTTTGAATTAAATGTATATCTTCAGAATTCTCGATATTATAAATATTTTCAGTTTGGTAAAATTTATTCGCTTTCGCAATACCGGAATGAGTTAAAGCAATAGCCTTGCTTTCATCATCAATAATATAATCCTCAGAACCTAAAGTTCTTACAAATTGGTCGGCAGCAAAGTAACTTTTTTCATCAGTTTCTCCGCCAGAAATTATCAACGGCGTTTGAGCTTCATCTATTAAAATTGAATCAACTTCGTCAATTAAACAAAACTGTAAACCTCTTTGGACTTTTTCTCCAATTGTTTGAACCATATTGTCTCTAAGGTAATCAAATCCTAATTCAGAATGAACAGAATAAGTTATATCACAAGCATATGCTTTACGTTTATTATATGGATCCATTTGAGCTTTATTAATCCCAACTGTTAAGCCTAAAAATTCAAAAACAACACCCATTTCTTTTGCGTCACGCTCTGTTAAATATTCATTAACAGTTGATACAATAGCACCCTTTCCTAAAAGCGCATTTAAATAAACAGGAGCAATAGAAGTAATAGTCTTACCCTCACCAGTTTTCATTTCTGCAACTGAACCTAAATCAAGTAAAATACCACCTAAAATTTGGACATCATAAGGTCTTTTTCCTAAAACTCTTTTTGTCGCTTCTCTCGCTACAGCAAATACATCATTTCTAATATCATCAAGTGTATAACCTTGTTTTAATAAATCTTTAAAAAATTGTGTTTTTGACTTTAATTCTTCATCTGTAAATTTGGAAACTATTTTTTCAAGTTTATTAATTTTCTTGAGCGCAGACTCTGCGATTCTCATTTCAGTCGTCTTAAAATCTAATAATTGCGATAAATTCTTCATATTATTTTAATTATACTTTTTTTTATTTAATTAATAAATAAAAGTTGTTAACTCAAATTATAAAATAGTATATTGATCATTATTCGTGTTTTTTACATCATCATCTCACTTAAATGTTGTTAATTTATCTTTAATTTCACCTTTTTTACTAAAAGCCGTTCTAAAAAAACCTAACACTGTAGCCAATGAATTTATAAAAAGCGGAATTCCGGTAATTAAAGAAGTAAAAGCAAATCCAGGTTTAATACTTGTCATTTTATCTTTTTCAATTTCTTTTAGTTGATTCAAAACCATTTCACCTCCTTTCGCTATATATTTATATTTTTTTCGTTTTACAAACTAAATAAATAAAAAATAGCGTTTTTTCCGCTATTCAACATAATTTGTATTAAATTTACCGACTATTTTTCTCTCATCTGTAATCGAAATTCATATATTTGGATCTATGAATTTTAAATCATGAATTAAGTTCGGGGACTCTAAAATTAATATTGACGTAGTTATCTTTACGCCCTGTTTACCGGTGTAACCAGATTTAAATCTTTCAATTCTATACGAATGTCAGTATTCAATTAATTTAAAATAAGCAAGTATCTTATCAGGTGTATTGCTTACAATAGAAAGAGTTACTTTTTTATACTTTGGATATATTAAATCAACTACATAATTAATCACAAAAACATATATAAAAGTCGAAATTTCTCGAACTCCAAAAATAACTTTATGTTTATTACCGTTTGCATCTTCGACTTCATTAGGTCTTAAAAAAGCAAAAATAATTAGAAACATAATTGCGGTTACATAACCAATAATACTTAATGTAAAACCTATATTTTTTTTAGCTTTCATCGAAAAATAATAACCAATTACGTCTGTTCCTCCGGTTGATCCACCAGCTTTTCAAGAAAGAGAAATACCAATACCTATTAAAGCTGCTCCAATCATTGTATAAAGTAGATTAGAAGGGTCGTTATCATGAACTTCTTTTAAATTCACTTTGCTAGTTAAAACAAATTTTTCGTTAAAAAAATTTAAAACTGATTCTTGATCAAAAATTGTTGTTTGAACTAAAATTTGAAAAAGCATAAATAATACAGTTAAAACTAAAAAAGACCTCTTAATTTTTCATCCAAATATTAAAAATAATGGAACATTTATCGCCAAATATATTAGTGAAAAATATTTTTTAGTAGATTCAAAAGCATAATTGATTAAAGTAGGTATACCTGTGACACCAGAAGGTATGGTTTGGGCACGCCTTAGGAAAATGTAAGTACCTAAATTAAATACTATTGCAGCAACTAAAATAGTTAAAACTCTTCATCAATATCTTTGAAATAATATTTTTAAGTCTATTTTAACTTTTTTGTTGTTTTTTAAGTATATACCCATTTTATACTTAAGTTTTTCTTTTTCTAATTCAATAGCTGCATCGTTATTAACTAGAAGTATATCCTGATTATTTGATGTAGATTCTTGTTTAAAAAAAGCTGATTTATATTTTTGTATTTTTTTAAAATCCATATTTTTTTTCTTTAAATCTGGTACTAAATTTGAATCTGTGTTAGTTGATTTTTTATTATTCATAGTTATAATTGTATTATATTTTTAAAAAATGAAATTATTTTTTTATTTTATATATTTAATGCATAAATAATGTATTATTATTACGAAAAGCCGCATAAAAAAGTCCATTTTATCTTAAAAATAATTTAACATAAATTTTATTAGTTTTTAAGGATATTTTATGGCATTGTTTTCATGTTTTTTTTATTCATTTAAATGATATAAATTTTTTACATGTTTAAATAATTAAAAAATAATTAAAGTCAATAACACAAACAAAGTGAGGTAAAATTATGAAAATAAAAGGTATAGGCGCATCAAACGGAATTGCTATTGCTGAAGTTTTTAAAATCGAAGAACTTCCGGTAGATATAACTACTAATACCGAAGATGTAGAAAAAGAAGTCCAACTATATGAAAATGCTAGAAATGTTGTTTTAGAGAAGTTAAACAAAACAAAAGAATTGGCTAGCAACGAAGAACACAAAGCAATTTTTGATGCTCACATGGGATTTGTTTTAGATCCTGTTGCAATAGAAACAATTAATAATAAAATAACAAGCGAAAAAATTAGTGCTGAATACGCAATAAAAACATTTTATAATGAATTTGCATCTATTTTCGAAAATATGGAAGATGAATATATGAGAGAAAGAGCTGCGGACATAAAAGATGTATTAAAAAAATTATTGTATGTAATTAACGGTATTGAAGAACCTGATTTATTAAACATTAATAAAGAAGTTATTATTGTAGCAGAGGACTTAAGTCCATCTCAAACGGTGCAATTAAACAAAAAATATGTTAAAGGTTTTGTAACTAACATTGGAGGGCCAACTTCACATACAGCTATTATGGCTAGAAGTTTAGGAATACCATCAGTTGTTGGTACTAACACAATAATGAAGAATGCCAAAAATGGCGACATTATAGCTCTTAACGGTGCAAAAGGTGAGGTTATTGTTAATCCAAATCAAGATGAAATGAACGAGTACAATAAACTCAAAAATGAATATGATGACTATTTAAGAAGAATCAAAGAATTAAAAGGTAAAGAATCAAAAACCAAAGATGATCATCATGTTGAATTAGCAGCAAATATTGGTACACCAAAAGATTTAGATGCTGTTTTAGAAAACGACTCAGAAGCGGTTGGTTTATTCCGTTCAGAATTTTTATATATGGATAACGATCATTGACCAACAGAGGAAGAACAATTTGCGGCTTACAAAGAAGTTGTTGAACGTATGAATGGAAAAAGAGTTGTTATAAGAACTCTTGATATTGGTGGAGATAAAACTCTTAAATATTTTAAATTCCCAGAAGAAATGAATCCTTTTTTAGGATATCGCGCAATTAGATTTTGTTTACAAAATCCAGATATATTTAAAACACAACTACGTGCTTTAATAAGATCGAGTGAATTCGGTAAAGTAGCTATTATGTTTCCGATGATAACAAATGTTAAGGAATTTTTAGATGCTAAAGCCGTTTTTGACGAAGCATATGAAGAAGTAAAACCTAAATATCCAAACATTAAAAACAAAAATGAAATTGAAGTAGGATTAATGATGGAAACACCTGCGGCAGCAATACTTTCAGATAAGTTTGCAGAGTATGCGGATTTTGTTTCAATAGGTACAAACGACTTAATTCAATATTCAATGGCAGCAGACAGAATGAACGAAAATATCTCTTATTTATATCAACCACTTAATCCATCAATTTTAAGATTAGTTAAACATGTTATCGATGGAGCACACAAACACGGAAAATGAGCAGGTATGTGTGGAGAAATGGCTGGTGATAAAAGAGCGGTTCCCTTATTAGTTGGACTCGGATTAGATGAATTTTCAATGAGTGCATCAAATGTTTTACCAACAAGAGAATTGGTAAATAAATTAAGTTTTCAAGAAATGAAAGATTTGGCAAATCAAGCAGTAGAATTATCAACAGAAGTAGAAGTTCTTGAGTTATTAAGAAAAATAGCTTAACAAAAAATAGATGTTTTAGGCATCTATTTTTTAATTAAATTCGATATACTCATTTTTCTTTTTTTAAGAAATCAATAAAACATTCCAAATGTTAAAAGAGAGTCGACTGCTATACCTCCACCAAACATTAGTGTTATTGATTCTAAACTCGGAATTCAAACATTAGTCTTATAAAGTATAAACATTATTCCGAAGAAAGTTATATTGACAAATAACGATTGAAATAACATGTAATTTGTTTTACCAAAACCATAAAATATACTATCAATAATATTGTTGTACGCAAAAGTAATATAAAAACCTAAACTAATTAAAGCTAAATGATAAATTATTTTATGATTTTTTAATCCCATTACATTTTTTAAAAAAGGATCTCACCCCGGGATTGTTAAAAATCAAATCAATATAACTAAACTCACAACAACAAAATATCCGAATGTGTTATTTTTAATAGCTTCTTCTTTATTCGTACCAACTTCAGCTTTGATTAACTCTCCAAGTTGTAATATAGGAAGTAATAATCAGCCTCAAATAAAGCTATTTGCAGTTCAAAAATCACCAGCTGAACCAACCATATTTACCATTTTAACAACCATGAACATAAAAAATAAATTTCTAACTAAAGTTTCTAAACCAGACAATCCGCTTATTGGCAAAAATTCTCTAAATCACTTAAAATCTAGTTTAGAAAGTTTTCAAATATTAATTTTTGGGGCTATGAAATCAAAGTAGGTTGATTACATTTGAAATTATTATATCACATCAATTAAGTTAGTTTAAAAATAAATATTTAATTTAATAAATATTTGGGTCATTCCTTAGAATGACCGTCGTCTGA
>NZ_JAOPHP010000022.1 GCF_025515455.1 Mycoplasma sp. CSL7503-lung
ACTTTTGATATTGAAAACAAAGTAATAATATTGATTTTTTAAGTAAAATTTTAGATTTTTTTAGATCGTTAAGATATAATAAAAATACCAAGCACGAAAGTGTTGCACTTGATATTTCATTTTAGGAGTTGACATTTAATAAATGTTAACTTTTTGAATTAAAATAGTAGGTTATTTTAAGTTAAAAAATTAAAAACAACAATTATTTTCGTAATAATTCGTTATTTTTATATAATATATAAATAATATTTAACATTCAAATAAAGGGGAATAAAATGAAATTAAAAAATAATAAAAAGGCATTAGTTGCATTATTTTCCGCCTTAGGAATCACTGCTATTTCTATTGCGGCAAGTCTTGGCGTTTTGTTACAAAAAAATACTAATAATACACAAAAAAATAAAAATATACACCTTAGAGAAAAATATAAAAAATCATTAGAAGCAAATTTAACTGTCGATTCAAATGAAGATAAGATTAAAAATTTTAAAAATAAAATTTTGGAACAATATCCTTATTTAGAAACCGAAAAAGAATATATCGAATTAAACTCAAATATAAAATTAACATTAGAAAATTATCAAAATATTTTAAATGCAAATTTTAACAGTACTAATTTAGAAGTTAATAAACCACTAGAATCTAGCATAATGAGTCGTTTAAATTGATTTGAAAGTATAATTACACAATCTAATATAAATTTTAATAATTTCGATTCGAACATTACATTAAATTCGAGTAACATTCTTTCTAATATAGATCAAGTAAAAGAAAATGAATTTAATTTATTTAAAAAAGATTTAGAAACTAGTTTAAATAAATTTGAAAATGAAAAAATTCAAAAAATAAAAAACAAAATACTAGAATTATATAAATTTCAAAATATTCCAGACCAATATTTAGAATTAAATAAAAAAATATTGCTTTTTATTAAAAACCTAAATAATTTCTTAAATATTAAATCAACCGAAGCTCTTAGTGGTGTTGAAGTAGTTTTTGATCAAAACGAACTATTCCAAGAACTCTTAGAAAAATTAAATAAAATCTTAGAACCTAATTACTTTAACTATAGCGAATTGAGTGATGAAACAAATGAAAAAATTACAAAATTAGCATCACTTTTAAGTATAAGAAATAAAATTATTTCTGATAATAACGATAAGATGAAAAAATACTTAAATAATTTATCAGCTTATCAGTTTAATCAACAAATAACAAAAGATATTTATCTAAACGAAAAAACACTAGCATACAATAATTTAGAATTCAAAAGCTCTCTAATAGAGAAACTTTATCAATTAGATAAAAATACTTCAATTATAGATTCTATATTAAATAATTATTCTATTCAGGATAAAAATACATGATTAAATAATTATCAAACAACCAAAGAAGAATTAAAAAGAACTATTAATTTAGAAACTATTTTAAATTTTAAAAATAATCTGAAAAATGAAATTAAAAGCTTTTCTTATCAAAGTAATGAAGAAAATTTTGAAGTAAATAAAACAGAATTATTAGACAAAATTGAAAATGACCAAAAATTAGAAACTGACATTAAAGAAAAATTAAAAGAAGAAGTGAAAAATTCGCTTACAAATTTAGAGTTAAGCTATATAAAAAATATTTTTAACAACGAGCAAAATGATTTGGATAAATCTAAAGCGGAACTAAATATTTTAATAAATTCAATATTAATTAACAATAATTTAAAAGAAGATTTAAATATCTTAACATCTCAATTAGATAATAGCGATAAATTTATAGATTTTTTTAATAAATTCAAAGAATTAAAATTATTTATTGATAAATTGAAACTAAAAATAGATGAATATTATTCAAAAATAATAGATAAATCACTTAATGGTAATTCAGAATATAATTTTTATATACTTCTTAATAAAAATAGAAAAATATTTAATAATAACTTAATTCAATATTTTGACCTAAGCAATATTCAAAATAATATAAACGTTATTAAATCATTTTATGAAGAATTAGAACAGTTAAGTTCATTGCCAAATGAAAATAAAACAGCTTCTCAATATTTAAAAGAAAATTCCGAAGAAAAATTTAATATTGAAAATTACTTAGGTGAAACAAAATATAATTTAGAAGAAATAAAAAACGCTGCATCATTCAATTTTGATAATGCAAAAATCTTTTTCGATCACTCAGATACTGAACAATTTAACTACACAATAAAAAATATCGAATTAGAAGGTGAAAATTTAGATACTTTAACATTAACAGTCGAAGTAAAAATTAAAGGTGTTTCAAATTTCGCATATACTTTCAAAAAATCCAAAAAATATAATCATGGAGGAATGGAAGAATTAAATAATTTATCTTACGATAATTTAGATCAATTATTTAATATTAATTATGAATTACTAAATTCATACACTACAGAAGAAATCGAACAATTAAACGAAAAACAAAAACAAGAATTACTTGAACCTAAATTCGCAAATTTAGGAAAGTATTTTAAATATGATGTTTCAAATATTTTTATAACAAGCAAATTAAATTCTTTCATTAATATTAAATTTAATAACCAAACTATTAAATCTATTTTATTGAGTTCGATTAATAATTTTAATCCGAGAACAATTGAAAAAGAAAGTTATTGAGACAATATAAATAAAGAAAAAATACTAAACATCATTAATTCAAATGATAAAAGAAAATTTTTCATAAATATTTCCTTGAAGGACCCTAAAAATAGATGAAATCACTCAGATTTCTTAGCTTCTGAAGCTATCGAAAAAATGAACGAATTTTATAATATGCCTAGTTTTGGAAAATACGAAATTTACATTGACAAAATAACTAATGTAGACAATTACAATCATAGAGCAGATTTACAACTTTGATATAAAGAAAACGGAATACCTGCACCTAAACCTGTTCAAGGCCTTAAAAATTCATTTACGGTAGATAATTTTATGTTTTTAAACTATGAAGATATAAAACCTAAAGCGGAATTCTTTGCAGAAAACGACTTTATTTCTGAAGAATTTAACTCAAATCAAATTGATTCTAACATTAAAAACCTAATGGATCAAATTAATGAATCTGTTCTTGGTTGAAATTTAGGTAGTGGTACTATAGAAAGAAAAGGTGGAAATACAATAAAAATTGACTATAGAACCTTAAATCCAATCAATTTTATCGAACAAAAAGCTTTTAATAAGCTAAATTATTTTATTGGAATTAAAAACAAATCTGAAGAAAGAGCTACCGCAGGAGAAAATAAAGATAATGTTGATTTTATCGGAATTGAAGATAAAAATAAAATCTACAATTCAGGAGTAACCAATTTTTCATCAGATTTACAACCATTATTAAGAGATTATTTTTACTACTTTTACGACATAAAGTTAGTAGGAATTAGAGGATTAAGTTTTAAAATTGGATGAATTAAAAAAGATAATAATTTAACTAGATATTCAAATAATAAAACATACAATTTAATAAACCTTGTCAACGATTATGAACAAGCTTTATACCCTGAGATAATGCTCAATAATATCAAATTAGATGACATTCAAGTAAATAAACAAATACTTTCGGAACATGATGCGGATTATTTTATATCCAATAAAGACGAATTATCAAAAGCAATAGAATTAAAAGGTCAAGATCAAAACAAAAGATTAACTTATCGTAATTTTAAACTTAATGTTGATAAATTTAAGATTAATGATGTTCAAAAATACAATAGTAATGAACTTTATATAAAACTACAAGTAGATGGTTTCGATCCTGCTCATAACACGGCAAAAACATTTATAGGTAATTCGTGATATAAAATAACAGGTTTTAAACAAAGAGAACAAACCGAAAATTCAAATATTAATTTTTATTCAGACTTTGCACAACAAAAAAAGAACTTAATAACAATTTTTAACTCTGAGAACAAAATTATTAGACAAAGAGTTATTGAACAATATTGAAAAGATACTTATTGAAAATATAATAAAAACGAAGAAAATGTATATTGGTATTTAGACAAAAAATATCTTGAAAAAACTATTTTAAAAGATACAACAACAAAATCAACAATTAAATTTATAATTCATGCGGATGTATTGTTAAATGATGGGTCTAAAGCCCAAAGACTAACCAGAACTAATAGTGATAATACATACTCAATAGATTTCAACCAACTTAAAAACGAATCTGTAATTATATTTGACAAAAGTACTTCTTTTGGATCAGGAAATAATAGAAAAACCGTTGAATATAGAGTTATATTTAAATGAGACGAGAATAAAGGAATAAAAGTAATCATAGATAGTAAAGATAAAAATAACAAAATTTTTATCGGAGACCCTAGTTTAATAAAATACTCAAACGGGGTAAATTTTGATCCTAATAAAGCAATAGGTGTATTACCAACTGCTTCTGAAATAACAATTAATTATACAAGTACATTGCAAGAGGAAAATTTTGATATAAATTCGAATAAATTTGATTATAATGATGTATTTTACACCGATAATAATCAACCAATTTTATTTAGTAACGACACTTCATTCTTCGAAAATAATAAAGTGTATTACCCGAATCAAAATGTTCCATATAAATTCCATGAAGGTTATTTAATGGATGCAGATATTTTGAATTGAAATAAACAAGAGCATTGAGATTTAGCTAGAGATACATGAATGAGATCTGTACAATTTGTTGCTGATGATAGACCTGAAAATTGAGAGCATAAAAATGATTTATGAGGCTCAACTTCTATAATAGGTAAAGTTAATAATGACAAAAATGATCATAAATATTATTTAATTTCGAACCGACACGTAATTGGAGATAATATTAAAGACTTTAATAATCTTGCTAATAATGAATATTACTATAATTTAAATTTAGCTCCAAAACATAGAAATAATATAATAAATCAATATTGAGGATTTAACCAAAGCGGTTCAAATGATAAAATTAAAGCTAAAACCGATATAATTTGAACAGGATTAGACCAAAAAAATGAAAATGATCCTTCCAAGTCTGGAACAGTTGATTTAACTATTTTTATTGCAGATTTTAATGAGCAATATTTAGACGCTAAACGTAACGGAAAAATGAATATTGTGTACAAATTAGATTACATAAATAACTACATAGAACCTGTTAAGTTTAATGTAGATTTTGAAAAAGGTCATATTACAGTTCCATCAAATCGCAATATCGCTTTAATAGGATATCCACTATCAAAAATTTCAGGAATAATTAGTCGTAGACCAAGTGGCTCATACACCGGAAGAGATGATGATCAAATTAGTATTAAGAGCCAATCTAACTATGCCCCTGTATACTTAGGAGCAGGAGGTTCAGGAACAAGTATGTACTTGGATAATAACACATACTTTGCAACATGATGAGGTGGAAACAAAGGATTTGATAGTTATGCGTATAGATATTGAACAAAACAACACAACTATATAGGTTCAAATTTAGAAAATCAAAACCCATTTGATATTAATAATACAAATTCATTCGCTAGTCAAATAATAAGAGCTAATTTAAAAAACCCTAACGAATATAGTTCACCATGATTCTATAATTACAATTTTGCAGAAGAGGATAAAGATGAATAAAAAGATTAAAAAAGCAATAATAACTAGCACACTATTAAGTTCTTTTATGTTGACATCAATAGCCTGTTCTAGCAATTACAAAAACTCTAAAAACGAAGATAATTTTGAAAATATTATTGTCAATATAGGATATAAAAATTCTTTAAACACTTCTTTCCAAGACATAACAGATTCTGATATTAGTAATAATGAAAATTATTTTATTTTGGCACCTAATAAATATTTAGTACAACTAATTTCAAAAGAAAAAAGAGAAAATGAAATATCAGTTAAATATAATTTAGTTTATAAAAATAAAATTTCTAAAACATTTACAACAAGCATTCCTAAAGATCACTTTTTTACAAATAAAAAATTAAATGTTGAAGAAGTGGTGGTAAGCCCAAATTTTGAAGAACTAAGCAAAAATGTTACTTTTGAATATAGAGGCGACACTACTAATATTACCCAAATTGACGCATCACAAATTTCATATAACCAAATAAATAGCTTTAATATTAAAATTATTGATATTTATAATTTCGATAATTCTATAAGCGTTAATTACATTATCTATAATAATAACTATAATTCAAAGTTATTTACTTATAACATTAAAAAAACAGTCGATAGTAATAATAATTCAGTAGAAGAAGACAATCAATCAGCAGAATATAACTTTGAACTTGAAAATAATAAAATTTCAATCGAATTTACAAATAATAATTTTGTTGATTTTAACTCAATACCAGAAAATGAAATAAACAATCCTAAAAATTATAATTTCTTAGGAACTACATTGGAACATCAATTCATTAGTGCATCAAAACAAGAAAATAATAAAATTATTGTTAAATATAAATTGATCCATAATAACGAAATATCAAATAACACTTTCCAAAGTCAAACAATTAATAATTATGATACAATAAATTTTATGCTTTTAAATAAAGTTAGAATTAATTATAAAAATTCAAATAATACTTTATTTAATAATGTTGAAACTTCGGAAAATAACAAAGTTTCTAATGATAAAATTTCATTCATAAGCCAAAATAGTGATGCTCAATTCATATTAATTGATGCAATTAAAGAAAAAAATAAAATTAAAATTCTATACAAAATAAAATATAAGGATCAATATTCACAAATATTCGAATATCATATTAAAAAATACGAATTTAAGTTAAATGATGATGAAATAAATGAAATCAAAAATGGCATAGAAGTTACATTTAATAATCCTAGCTCTTATAATTGAGATGAAGTTAAAGAAAATATAGATAATGAAGAACTAAAAGATAGTTTTGCAGCTAAAGAAATATCTATTAAATATTCAAATAACATGTATATTCCAGAATTCAATTCAATATCACACGATGAAAATAATATTATTATTAATTTAACATTTAATAATAATCAAATAAAATACTCTTTTGACAAAAAAATTAATAAGAATATTTTTGTCAAAACACCAACTTCACCGCAAGAAGCTAAAGTTATCTTACAAAACATTACAACATTTTCATCAGCAGTGAGATTTGAAGATATTTTTAACGAAAATATGACTGTTGAAATCAAATCTAGCGATGTAAACGCTATAAATAATGGCATCAATCCGGGTGTGTATAAAATACAAGTGCCTAAAGATCAAATAAAAAATATATATAGTAAAAATGATGAAAATGCAATTACAAAAAACGGAATAAAACAACAAATAATATATGCTGACTTAAGCGGTTTTTACACTAACGAAAAAATAAAAAATATCAGATATGAATTACATATTAATTTCGATAATAGAAATAACTCCGAAAACTTATTAAGTTATAATCCAAGAACATATAAATTTAAAAATAATGAATTTACAATTTTAAGTGATCAATCAAATGACAAATCTGGATATATTAATATATTTGATTATGCCTCACGTAATCGTTGAGATAATTGAGATGTACACAATACAGATCAATCAAATCAAAAAAACTATATAACATTTAAAACTACTAACAATAACCCAAAAACTTTTTATAGTTTTGAATTTTCTACATGAGCAGGATCTACTAAAATAGACTCAAAAATAGTAATGCCTAAAAATATTATTATAAAATACTCTGATGATGGATTAAATTGAAAAGAAGCTAAATATCAAAGCAAAAAATCTTATAAAGATTTTGGTTCATATAGATTGTTTTCTAATTCAGGAACTAAAAATCACGGACCACAACAATACTATGAAACTTATAATATAAATAGAAATAGTTATACCACAGGATATCCTCTTATGAATTTTGACTTCCAACCTTTTAGAGCAAAATATGTAAGATTTGAATGAGAACCTCAAAATAACTTATCACCGGATATAAATGATAAAATTCAGCAAGCTATGTTTAGCTTAAAATTATTAAGTTTTAGATACGCAAATAATGATAGAAAAAATTATGATAACGAAGCAACAACTCAATATGTTAATGATATTAAGATTAATCTTATCAATAAAATTAATGAAGTCAATAAATATGTATATACTTTAAAAAGAGAGACTAACGCGGATTTAATTGATAAAATTTTTAACGAAATAGCAAAAGCAAAAAAAGTTTTCTATTCTGAATATAACGAAGAATTATTCAATAATAAAATAAAAGAATTAAATGATTTAATGAATAATTAAATAAAAATCGAGCAATATTAATTGCTTGATTTTTTAAATAAGAAAATATTAAAAAATTAATTTTTTAACTAAAATTAAATTATTTTTCCACTTTTTAAAATTATTTATATAATATTTAAAATATAAATAATGTGAGGTAACAATGGAAAAATTTGATATAGCAATTATAGGTGCAGGTCCAGGTGGATATACATTAGCATCTATATTGGCTAAAAATGGTAAAAAAGTCGCTTTATTCGAAAGAAAACATTTTGGCGGAACATGTGTTAATGAAGGCTGCATTTCAACTAAAACATTGATTAAATCAGCTAAAGTTTTGGATACCATAAGAATGTCAGAAAAATATGGTATTATATCAAACAATTCTTCTTTTGATTTTGATAGAATCCAACAAAGAAGAATTGATAATAAAATAAAAATTAATAACTCAATAAAGAACTTACTAGAAAATTCTGGAGTAAAAATATTCTTTGAAGAAGCTAATGTAATTGACTCGCACACTGTAGAAACACAGTCAAAAAAACAAATAAAATTTGAAAAACTTGTTTTGGCTACAGGTTCTAGGTCAAGAGAATTAAATTTAAAAGGATTCGAAACAGCAAAAATAAATAAAGTATTAATAGATTCTACTGATGCATTAGAATTAAAAGAAATTCCAAATTCATTAACAATAATTGGTGGCGGACCAGTTTCACTTGAATTTGCATACTTTTATTCTACATTAGGAACAAAAGTAACCATTCTCGAAGCAAGAAAATTTATGAATAATTTCGATCAGGAATTACAAAAATCAGTAAGGAAATACTTAGAGAATAAAAATATTAATGTTATTGAAAATGTTAATATTATTGAATATAAAAATAATAAGTTAATAACAGAAATAGATAACAAAATCATAGAATTTCAATCAGATAAAATTCTTTTGGCTATAGGTAGAGTACCTAATAACGATTCATTTAAATTATTGAACTTAAAAATAAACCAAAAAGGATTTGTTGAAGTAAACAAATATATGCAAACAAGCGAAAATCATGTTTACGCACTCGGAGATCTTACTGGATTAATGATGTTGTCTTCGGTAGCTTATAAAACTGCAGATATAATAGCGAATCATATTTTAGAAAATGATAATTTAGAAGAATTAAATACTAAAACCATCCCTTGAGCGGTTTATTTAAACCCAGAATTTGCCGGTATAGGGTACAATGAAGAGGAACTAAAAAGAAACAATATCGAATATGAATCAATCATAATTAAATCTTCACAATTGCCAAGAGCTCATGCCGACGGAGCGAATTTAGAATTGGAATTTTTAAAATTTTTAGTTGACAAAAAAACCGGTTTAATATTAGGGTCTTCGATGTTTATAGATGGTGCTAGTTTAATAATCAATCAAGTATCACAAACAATAAAAAAACGTATAAAATTTGCTGAACTAGAAAAAATAAGTTTCACACATCCAACTATTTCTGAAGCTATTTATTATGCATCAAGGAATTATCACTTTAAAAATAGAAAATAAGGAAATAAATTTTATTTTCTTATTTTTTTGTTTTTAATAATTAGTTCGTTTAATAAAAAATGAAATTTTTACCATATTTTTTTTAAAAATTTTTAGATATAAATAAACTTTCGAATATAAAAAATCATTTTTAAAATTAAAAAGATTTTTTAATCTATATACTAGTGATAAAAAATTTTGTAAATTCAAAAAAAACGTATTTTTAACGCAAAAAAAGCACGTTTTTTTTTTTTTTTGCTTATGATTTTATACCAACAGGAAATTATTATTAAAATGGAGTAAATATTATATACTATAAATATAAAAATAATGAAATTGTTTGTAAAAAAGAGAGGTTACAAGAATGAAAAAAAGATATAAATTTCTTTTAGGAAGTACAGTTTTTGCAACTGTAGCATTAACAACAACATCAATTATAATGATTCCACGTCAAAATAAAAATTTAGAAAGAAACGGTAGATATATTATTACAAATAAGAACAATTTTAATAAACTAAGTATTGATTATGCAACATTACTAATAGACAAATTGGCTGATAAATTAACAGAGGCTCAAAATTTTATTAAAAATAACAATATTTTAAAAGATGACTCAAAAATTGTAAAACTACGGAATAAAATTGAAGCATCAGGAGAAAATTTAAAAGATATAATAAAAGATAATAGCTTGATTTTAAATGAATTAGAAGAGATTAATAATTTATTAAATGAAGCTAAGCAAGTTCCAGGAGCAGTTGATAACAATGGTTCTTATTATGAAAACATTAATATAAAAAATTTAAATAATTTGGACAAAATAATAAACGTTCCCGTTGAAGAAGCAAAGAATAATGTTAGAGAAGAATTAGAAAAAGCAATAGAAGAGATAGAGAACGTAAAAATGAATTTAAACGACAAAGCTCTCGATGATATTTCAAAGAAAGCAAACGAATATATTTCTATCGCAAAAGAAACTTTAGACGAAGAGGATAATGTTAATAAATTACAAGCATACTTAACAATAACATTAGACAAGAAAGCTGAAGTCTTGTTTTTTGCCAGAAAGATAGAAAAAAGAAAAGAAGAAATCAAAAATAACCTTTTAAAAATACAAGAGAGTTTACGAATTTTTAATAATCTTTTTACAGGCAATAATATTGACTTAATAGATGGAATTTCTAAATACTTAGCATTTAATTTTGCGGAATATAAAGTGTACGATCAAAAAAACAAGTATATTTTTGACTTTTTGGATTTTTATTATAAAAATAAAAAACCATCAATTGAAATTGTCCTTCCTAAAAATCTTGTTACAGCTAAAAGAAAAATGATTGAATTTTTAAGTGAAATAAGTAATGACCAACATTTTATTAATAATATAAATTCTGTTCAATTAGAAGATTTAGAAAATTTAAATAAAATTATTGAAAATTGATTATTCCCTAACTATACTGTAGATAGATTTGCAGATTATAACAACGCAATATTAAAACGTTTTGAAAAAAATGACGATCGCACAAGAGACAACTTAGGGGACAATTACGATAAATATCTTTATACACCAGGAGGCGGAAGACCAAGAAGATTAGATGGGCAGGATGATGAAAAAATAGATATTAAAAATTTGACAAAAGATACTAAAAATAGCGATTGGATGTGGCTAGATAATATCAAAAATGAAAAATTATATTCTAAAAATGAAATTATTAAAAATGATAAATATTTAGATAATACATTTAAGTTTGACGTTATTTTAAGTGAAATACATAAATTTTCTATCGAAATTTTAAATAAACAATTAGATAAACTAAATATATTTATTAACGAAAAAACACCAAATGACGAAATTACACTGCTTGATTTTGCTGAAATAATTTATTCTGATGAATTTATAGAAGAATTGTATATCTCTTTCAAAAACGACGGACAAGAAATTATAACCAACAATTCTATAGGCTCTTCAGATGAAAAAGAACTTTCTACATACGATAAATTTAAAGAATATTATAAGAGTATGCTAGAATCATTTAAAAAATTTGCTTCTAATGAAAATAAAAATATTAATATTAGTATTAAAGACATTAAAGATTTATTTATTAAGAAAATAAACTTATATAAGAAAAAAATAGAATTGAATGAAATTCATTTAAACGAACTAAATTCAATATCATCAGGTGATTTTAGAGACCTTTTCGTTTCTTCTATAATGTGAAAATTCAATCAAAAATTAGTAGATATTAATGAAAATCAAAATATCGCAGATACTATAAAAGATGAAGGTTATAACGAAGATAGATTTCCAACAAGTAATTATAATAATTCAAACGATAAAAGAAAAGAGTATAAATATAAAACATACAAAAACTGATTAGATAGCAAAAGTGAAGAATATAAAAACAACGTAATAACTTTACTTTCAGATTTTAAAACAAATATAAATGATACAATATTTGAAGATAATGCATTAATAAGAGATTTAACACTCTTCAAGTACTCTAGAGGAGATGAAGAGGACTCTAACACAAAAAGAAGCGTCAATATAAGCGATGGGGTTTTTGAAAATGTACCTAAAAAAATAATTTTAAATTATCATGAAAACGGAATTGATGAAAACTTTAGAAATAACATTCAAAACGGTTTCGATTCATTTATATACAACTTATCAAATCAAAACAACAATAAAGAAATTCTTTTAAATCTTTATAGCTATATAGAAAATACCTTCGAAAGTAAAAAAGATTTTTTCAGTAATGAAAACAACAAAGTTGAAACAGATTTAAATCAAAGAAAATATCTAAAAGACGATAACGGTAAAAATCAAGAAAAATTAGATTTTCTAGAATTTCATATTAAAAAGAGATTTAAAAAATTAGTAGATTTAATAAATAATAAAAATATTAAATTTGCAACAATAAGTAAAACTAATCAATTTAGTTCTCAAAATAAAGATTTAAGCAAATTAAATTATTTATTAAATAAAAACGATTTTAACTGAACTAATCCTCTTTGGATTCAAGGTAACCCATCAAGAAGCGGATTTGAATCACATAATATGAACCACTTTGTAAATTACAAAAACTTTATAAATTGAAAATATAATAATATATTAGTTAACTACGAATTACTATATACACTTACAAAAATTGCTGATTATATAAAATCAAGCAATTTTGATGAAAATAAGTTAGCTGAAATTTGAAGCACATTTAAAGTAAATTTTGATTTTAATAAAAACGATTACGAAGTTGATTACTTCATAACTCAAAATGATTTCACTATAAATGATGAATTACGCGAACTTCTAAATAGTATTTAAAAAAATAAACCATTTTAATTTAAAATATGAAAAATAACACCCTAAATAAAAGTGTGTTATTTTTATGCTGAAACACTTTTCTATGAACAAAAAATAAATTTTTAATTAAAAGAAGGTTTTAACATCTTAAAAAACTTAAATAAAACTTTTGATAAAAAGTATACTAAAAACTTTTTATTCTGTTTTGGTATAGATAAAATTGAAATTTAAATTAATAAAAAATATGAGTTTTTACCTCTAACTTCATTCCATTTTATTATTTTTTGACTAAATGTGAAATTTTTACCATATTTTTAAAACTAAAGGGTTTAATGTACCAAAACTTATTTTTCAAGGTTTAAAATATTTTTTTAACTATATACTAGCAATAAAATTTTTTATAAAATTAAAAAACTATATTTTTCATTCAAAAGAGACACGTTTTTTTTTTTTTTTTTTAATTAATATTTTGAAAAATGACAAAATCACTATTAAAATGAAATAAATTTTATATACTAATAAATATAAATAAAAATAATAAATCGTTTGTAATAAAATGGGGGTTATAAAATGAAAAAAAGATATAAAGTTCTTTTAGGAAGTACAGTTTTTGCAACTATAGCAGTAACTACAACATCAATCGTAATGATTCCACAAAGAAAGAAAAACTCAGAAACCAATATTAGATATATTGTTGCAGACAGGAATGATCCTAATAAGGTCAATATCGATTATACAACATTATTAATAAACAAATTGGCTGATAAATTAACAGAAGCTCAAAGATTTATTAAAAACAATAGTATTTTGAAGAATGATCCGGCAATCATAAAACTACAAAATAAACTTGAAGCGTCAGGAGAAAATTTAAAAGACACGATAAAAGACAATCGTATGATTTCAAATGAATTAGAAGAAATTGATAAATTATTAAACGAAGCTCAAGAAGTTCCTGGTGCAGTAGATAACAATGGTTCTTACTACAAAAACATTAATATAAATAAAGTGAATAAAAACGACAAAATAATAAATGTTAAGTTAGGTGAAAAAAATTTGACACTCCAAAATAAAGGAGTGTTATTTTTATGTCCAAACATTTTACATTTGAACAAAAAGTTAAATATTGCAAAATTATTGATCAAACCGATTTTAAAACAGCA
>NZ_JAOPHP010000023.1 GCF_025515455.1 Mycoplasma sp. CSL7503-lung
TTTAAAATCGGTTTGATCAATAATTTTGCAATATTTAACTTTTTGTTCAAATGTAAAATGTTTGGACATAAAAATAACACTCCTTTATTTTGGAGTGTCAAATTTTTTTCACCTAACTTATTTAATTTAATGTGTTTACAATTTATATAAGATGTATATTTTTAATTTAAAACTAATTATCACGTGAAGTTAAAACTAATATCACAACTACAAAAGTAACAAACGGAGTAAAAAACCCATTTTTAATAAATGTCTATATTTTTCTCTAACATTACCTAGCAACATCATATGAGTAATTAGACCTATAAAAGCAAATATACTTGATAAAATACCTAAAATAGCAATAGTAATCACTTTTGGACTTGTAAATACTACACCTATAATAGCACTAATAAGTATAATTATAAAAACCTTACTCAATAAATTTGTTAAAGCTATTTTTTTATTAAAACTCATTTTTGAACCTTTCATTTTTTAATTATTTCGATATAACAATATAATTTAAAAAAAACGGAAGTAAATAATTAAATTAGTTCCATTTTAGCTATAGTAAATTAGAATCTATATAAAAAATGATTCTAAAATAGATTGTAGAAACATATTAAATATTCTAATAATAAAAGAAAAATTTTATTTCAATTATTAAATTTTAACAATGAGAATAAGATACTAAAAAATGCTTTTATATATAATTTTTAGACAAATAAAATAGATAATATTAATAAAATCGAACTTTAAATAGAAGTTTGATTTTATTTTATTAATATTTTGATTTTTTAACTTTATGTTATATTTTTTACCAATGACAAAAATAAAAACTAAAATACAGAAAGAGAGAGATAATATTATGTCAAAAATAAAACATTTTTTACTTGGTTTAGTTGCTTTGTCAACTACACCTTTTATTGCAATATCTTGTAATAAAAACGAACACAAAAATAACAATATAGAAAAATCTAATTCTTCAGAGGAAAAAGCAAATCCAATCTTAGAAAAAAGAGAAGAAAAAGCAGTGCAACAAAAATCAGCATGAAGAAAATTCAAAGAAGAATATAGCTAATCCAAAAAAACTTTAATTACACAATTTTATGAAAAAGACTTTTTAAGAGAAAATGAACATCTAAAGGGAATTTGAGAGTATGAAAATCAAAGTCAATTTATAAGATTAGAAGATGAAGCACAAGAAGAATATGAAAATTTAGACAACCTTAAAAGAAAAATTATTTTTTGTACTAGTTCAAACATAACTATAGATCCAACTTCAATTAAAGTTAGAAAAAACGATGAAAATAGCGTTATTATTTCATGAAAAATCAATCAAAATAGTGAAAAAACTTACTCAATTGTAGTATCTGATATAAAAATAAAAAACTTAGAACAAGAAGAAAATTCAGATCAAGATTTAGAATAAGTGAACAAAAAATCTAGAACCTATATTTCTAGATTTTTTGTTTTAATTAATATCCACCTTTAGAATCTTTACCTTCAACAATAGCTACTGAACGACTTGTTCCAAATCTTATAGCACCCGCGTTGTACATAGCAATTAAATCATCCATATTGCTAATTCCACCTGCAGCTTTAATTAATAAAGTATCTCCAGCAACACGTTTCATAATTTCAACATCTTTTAAGTTAGCACCTCTAAAACTAAACCCTGTAGATGTTTTAATAAATTCAGCACCTGATTTCATAACAATTTCTGTAGCTTTTTCAATTTCTTTTTCAGATAATAAAGCAGTTTCAATAATAACTTTTAATACATGTGAACCAATTGCTTCTTTAACTTTTTTAATATCGTTTAAAACATATTCATAATCACCTTGTTTAAATTTACCAATATGAATAACCATATCGATTTCATCTGCACCGTGATCTATAGCTAATTTTGCTTCTTGAGCTTTAGCTTGTGTAATCATAGCTCCTAAAGGGAAACCTACAACACTAGTAATCCCTACTTCGCTACCTTTTAATTTTTCTGCAACATATCTTACTCACGAAGAATTAACACACACTGTTTTAAAACCGTATTTCTTAGCTTCATCAATTAATTTAATTAAATCCTTTTCTGTCGCTTCAGGTTTTAAATATGTATGATCTATCATTTTATTGTAATTCATCTCTCTTCTCCTTATTTTAATTTACCTAAAATAATTTTATTTTCAACTTTATGTTTATTTATTTTATACCCTCGCTCTAATTCAGGAACTAATTCTGTTGATATTGGATTTGATGAGTATAAGTTAAATAAAACTTCACCTTTTTTAACGTATTCATTTGTTTTTTTAGCAATACTTATTCCTGCTTCAAAATCAATTGAATCTTCTTTTGTTTTTCTACCAGCACCTAATTTCATAGCTACTATACCAAATGTTAAACTATCGAAAATTTTTACGTAACCTTCTTCTTTTGAAATAACTTCTAATTTATATTTTGGATTTCAAAAGTTAGGATCCTTTAGTGCTTCAACATCCCCACCTTGTAATTTTATAAATTCATAAAACTTAGCAAGTGCACTTCCATCTTCGATTGATTTTTTAACAAGAGCAATACCTTCTTCATGTGAGTTAGCAATTTTTGATTGTTCTAAAATTGTTGCACATGAAGAATAAACCAATTCATTAAAATCTTCAGGACCTTGACCTTTAAGTGTTAAAATAGCCTCTAAAACTTCATTTTTATTACCGATTTCTCTACCGATAGGTCTATTCATATTTGTAATTTCAGCTCTAACATCTACATTTAATTCTTTACCAATGTTTATCATTGTTTGAGCTAGTTCAATGGCACTTTTTTCATCTTTCATAAAAGCACCGTTTCCGCATTTAACATCAAGTAAAATTGCATTTGAACCTGTAGCGAGCTTCTTCGACATAATTGAAGAAGCGATTAAAGGTATTGCTTCTACAGTTGCGGTAACATCACGTAAAGCATATAATTTTTTATCAGCCGGCACAAGTTTTGAACTTTGACCAACAACTGCAATTTTATGTTCCTTTACTTGTTTAATAAAATCTTCTTCGCTAACTTCTACATTAAACCCAGGAATAGATTCTAGTTTATCAATTGTTCCACCTGTGTGACCTAAACCACGACCACTCATTTTTGCAACAGGGGCACCTATTGATGCAACAATTGGAGCAACTGCTAAAGTTGTTTTATCTCCAACTCCACCAGTGCTATGTTTATCAACTTTAATTCCAGGTATTTCTGATAAATCAATAACATCACCAGAATACATCATCTCTTTAGTCATTGTTGCAATTTCTCTTGGTGTCATTGAATTAAAAACTACTGCCATTAAAAAAGCACTAATTTGATAATCAGGTGTTGAACCATCTACATAAGAACTAATCAAAAATTTAATTTCTTCATCGCTTAATTCTTGATTTCTTCTTTTTTTATCAATAATATCAACTACTCTCATATTATTTTGCTAAATTTAAAGCAATCTCCATCATTTTTGTAAATGCTGTTTGACGTTCTTCTGACGAAGTTTCTTCGTGTGTAATTAAATTATCACTAATTGTTAATAAACACGCAGCTTCTTTACCTGTTGCTTCAGCGTTTGTAAATAAAGCGTACGATTCCATTTCAACACAAATGGCTTCAGTATCTTTAATTCTATCTTCAAGAGGAACAACTGAATAAAAGACATCAGATGAATGAACTCTACCCTCATTTAAGTTTATATTTAATTTAGATGCAATTTCTCTAATTTCATTATTTAATTTATTACTTGGTTTAGCAACATTTCCTGGTTTTCCTAAAGCAATTCTTCTAAATGCATCACCATCAGCGAACGCTTCTGTTGCAAGAACCACCTCGTATAAACCTAAATCTTTTTTATAAGAACCCGCAGATCCAATTCTAATAATTCTATCTACGTCATAAAATTTAAATAATTCGTA
Source organism: Mycoplasma sp. CSL7503-lung (assembly GCF_025515455.1). Lineage (GTDB taxonomy): Bacteria > Bacillota_I > Bacilli_A > Mycoplasmatales > Metamycoplasmataceae > Mycoplasmopsis. The sequence goes on from NZ_JAOPHP010000023.1 coordinate 3,912, forward strand.
TGAATAAATTCCGATTGAAGGACAACCCATTCCGCTTCCTGCGACTGTTACAGGTTTTCCTTTATATGTTCCAGTATACATGAACATATTTCTAACTGAATTTACTAATTTATATCCCGGATCTAAAAATGTTTCGGCAATATATTTAGCTCTTAACGGATCTCCAGGCATAATAACTGTTTTTGCAATTTCTTCTTTTTTTGCACTAATATGTGGTGTCATATTTTCTCCTATTTCTAACATTGTAATTTGGGTTATTTACATTGCATTTTACAAAGGAATATAATAGACTAGTATTAATATTAAAAAATAACCAATATTATTTTAACACTTTAAAAATAAAATGGTTATTTTTTGTTTTTCATACCATAATTAACGCTTTATAACTTCGTTTGTATCTAAATTTATTAATTTGCTTGGGACATTACTTCCTAGTCCAAAATCATAAACATTTTTAACTTCAGGAAAAACATCTTTCGCTTGTTCGATTTTAATCGGAGGAAATCCGGATTTATTAGCGCTGGTCATATAATGCGGACCATTTTTTAATAAAAAATCAATTAATTGTTTATTATTTGGCATTCTAAAACCTTGATTATTAACTATGATAGTAGTCGCACCCGGCCATTCTTTTTGTGCTATTCTTTTTGCTGTTTGATTAAATTGATCAAACTCTAATGCTTGTTCAATTGAGCCGATCAAAATTATTAATTTTTTATTAGAAGGTCTATTTTTTAAAAAATAAATTTTTTCTAAAACTTTATCATTTACCTTACCACCAATACCAACAACCGTATCTGTGCTACAAATTATAATATCATCAAAATTATTCATATAATTATTTTAATACTTTTTAATATTTAATATAATAAAAGCATGCCAGAATATCCAGAAGTTACAGTTGTACAAAGAGCATTAAATAAACATGTTCAAGACAAAAAAATATTAAAAGTAGAAGTTAAAATTTCAAAATTAATAAAAAATACAGACGAAAAAAATTTTATTAGTTTTTTAACAAATAAAACAATATCTAATATTGAAAATATTGGTAAATTTTTAATATTTAATTTTAATGATAAATCAAGACTCATTTCTCATTTGAGGATGACAGGAAAATATTTTGTTAGAGATACCAATGACCCCGCTTTATATGCTTATAGGGGTGATTGTATTTATTTTACATTAGATAATCAAAAAGTACTTGTGTATAATGATTCAAGAATGTTTGGAAGTTTTGAGATTTTACCAAGTGAAGATCAAAGAAGTATATACGAAATTAAAAATCTTGCTTTTTTACCAGAAAGTGTTGATGTTGACGCATTATTTAATAAATTAAAAAGAAAAACAGTAAGCATTAAAAAAGTTCTTTTAGATCAATCTCTTGTTTTAGGGATTGGTAATATTTACGCTGACGAAAGTTTGCATATGACAAAAATTTACCCAATGACTCCCGCTAATAAAATAACAAAAAATGAACTCGAACAACTTTTGATTAATGCCCAAAAAATAATGGATCAAAGTATTATTCACAATGGTAGCACAGTTAATTCTTATGCATCAGTAAACGGAGTTAGCGGTGAGTTTCAAAATTTCTTAAAAGTCTACGGAAGAGAAAATCAAATATGTAACACTTGTCAAAGTGATAAAATAGTTAAAGTAAAATTAGATTTTAAACCTAACGGTAGAGGAACAAGTTATTGTCCAACATGCCAAAAGGAGAGATAATGCAAAAAAAACTAACTATAGTAGTAGATATGTTGAATGGTTTTACAAAATTTGGACCACTTTCAAGCCCGTTAATTAAAAATATTATCCCTAACATAAAAAAGGTTTTAAATAAAGCTGAAAACATCATTTTCTTAGCGGATGCACATAGCGAAGATGACCTTGAAATGAAATCATATCCTCCGCATTGCTTAAAAGGTACTCCTGAATCTGAAATAGTTGATGAGTTGATTGAATTTGTTGAAGATGGCAACAAAAATGTGATTTACAAAAATACAACAAATGGTTTCTTCGAGATTAGACCTGATTACTGAGATAGATTTAATAGTTTTGAAATAGTAGGGTGTTGTACAGATATTTGTATTTTGCAATTAGCTTTAAGTTTAAAAATGTGATTAAATAAAATAAACTCAGATAAAGAAGTAGTTATAATAGAAAATTCTGTAGCAACTTTTGATTCTGAAAACCACAACGCAAAGGAATTTCACCAAAATGCATTAAATATTATGAAAAATGCAAATATAGTGATTAAATAATGAAAAACACAATTGATATACATGGTTTCACACATGAAGAAGCATTACCTAAAATACAATTAAAAATTTTAGAATTATTAAATAACAAGCACGATCATATCAAAATAATTACAGGTAAGGGGACTGGTGTTTTACAAAATTCAGTCGAAAACTTTATTATTGAACATAATAAACATGATGAAATAAAATTATCTTATACAGTTACTAATAATGGTGGCACCTATATAATAAGAAAAAATAATGATATAGAGCAAGATTATTGCTACGAAGATGATTATTACGAATTAGATCAAGAAGATATTGATAGCATTTTTGAGCAAATAGAAGACTGAAGATAGGAAAAGATGAATTTAGAAATATTATTTGAATTACAAAAAAAATTGGACACAAAAATACACCAAAAAAGAAAGACAACACACCCCGAATTTAGTGACAAGAACATAAAAACACAAAAAATGCTTGCTTTGATTATCGAAGCAGCAGAATATGTTAATGAAGTTCAAAGTTTTAAATACTGGAAGAATAATAAAAATATTAACATTGAAGCAATTAAAGAAGAATTTGCTGATTTAATGCATTTTTTAATAACAATAGGTTATGAACATAATGTAAATCCTAATTTTGAACCAAAAATAATTAACGATGATATAAATGAACAATTTAAAGAATTATTTATAAGCATAAGCAATTTAATTTCTAATCCTAATTCACAAAATGTAATATATGTGTTTGAGATAGCTTTAGGTTCATTTACTATGCAAGGATTTAGTTATTCTGAATTATTTTGATCATATTTTAAAAAGAATCAAAAAAACTACAAAAGATTATATTCAAATTATTAATTAATAGTATAATTTAAATATGCCTTAGTGGTGGAATTGGCAGACACAGCGGACTCAAAATCCGCCGGAATTTTCCTTGCAGGTTCAAGTCCTGTCTGAGGCACCATATATATTTAAAATATACCAACTTTAACAATTAGATTTCTAATTGTTATTTTTTATATGATAAAAATTGTTTTTTATTAAAAAAGATAATTAATATCAATTATAATTAGTAATACGTATAATAAGGAGAATAAAAATGTGTAAAAATAAAAAAACTCATTGCCATAGTAATAAATCATTTTCAGATAACGAAAAAAACAAAAGCCACAAGCGTCATGAGCACTCAAATAATGAACATCATGAACATTCAAGTCATGAGCACTCAAATCATGAGCATCACAAACAACATGAACACTCAAATAATGAACATCATGAACATTCAAGTCATGAGCATCACAAACACAATAATCACAAACAACATGAGCACTCAAATCATGAACAACACAAACACAATAATCACAAACATCATCAACATTCAAGTCATGAGCATCATGAACACTCAAATCATGAACATCACGATCACACCGAACATCATATAATGATGATTAAAGATTTTAAAACTAAATTTTTTATATCTTTACTATTCACTATACCAGTCATTCTTATATCGGCCTTATTCGCAAAAATAATAGGTTCAAATATTTTAAGATTTGAAGGTTCGGAATATCTAGAATTGGTTATTTCTAGTTTTATTTTCTTTTATGGTGGTATTCCTTTCTTCAAAGGTGCATTTGAAGAAATAAAAAGTAAAAAACCTGGAATGATGACTTTAATCGCAATAGCAATAACGGTTGCATATACTTATAGCGTTTATACAGTTATTGCACAAAAAAGTAATAATTTCTTTTGAGAATTAGTGACATTAATAGATATTATGTTATTAGGTCATTGAATTGAAATGCATTCAGTCGTTAGTGCATCAAATTCATTGAAAAAATTAGCTAATTTAATCCCTGATAAAGCTAATTTAATCATAGAAAACGAAATAAAAGAAATCGAAACATCAAAACTTAAAATTGGTGATATTATATTAGTAAAACCGGGTGATAAAATACCTAGTGATGGTATCATAATTAACGGAAATTCTAAAATTAATGAATCTATGTTAACCGGTGAATCAAAATTAATTTCTAAAACAATAGGAGATAAAGTTATTGGTGGTTCTATTAACACTAACGGTTCTATTGAAATTGAAGTTACAGCAACAAACGAAAATAATTATTTATCTAAAGTAATTAAATTAGTTCAAGAAGCAAAACAATCTAAATCAAAAACTCAGCACTTAGCTGATAAAGCAGCCTTTGCTTTAACAATTTTATCTATTAGTGTTGGAATTATTACTTTTATTGTTTGATTAGCAATAAATAAAGATTTAGATATTTCAATAAAAAATGCAGCAACAGTTATGATTATAACTTGTCCGCACGCATTAGGATTAGCGATACCCCTTGTAGTTTCAAGATCTACCGATCAATTAGCTAAAAATGGTATATTAGTTCGTAACAGAGTAGCCTTTGAAAAATCAAGAAAAGTAAATGTTGTTGTTTTTGACAAAACAGGTACATTGACTTATGGTAATTTTGATATAGAAAATATAAAAATTTTTGATAGCAAATATAACCAAAATAAAATAATTCAAATTGCTCACTCGCTTGAAAAACATTCAAATCACCCTATAGCAAATGCTATTTCTAATTATGCACAAAAATTAAATATATCATCATATAAATTATTAAGCAACAATATTATTCCTGGATATGGACTAAATGGTTCCTTAGATATTGATGGAGAAGTTAAGAATGTAAAATTAGTTAATTTTCAATACTTAACTACAAACAATTTAAACATCAATTCAATAGAGAACTCTATTGCCACAAATGTATTTTTATTAATAGAAAACGAACTTATTGCTCATTTTTCACTTAATGATAAAATAAGAGAAGAATCATACGATACGATAGCAAAATTAAAAGAAAAAAACATTAAAACTTATATGTTAACAGGCGATAATGAATTAGTAGCCCAAAATGTCGCAAATAAATTAGGTTTAGACGGATATTTTGCGAATGTATTGCCTGATCAAAAAGAATCAAAAATAAGAGAATTACAAAAAAATAATAATATAGTTATGATGGTCGGAGATGGAATAAATGATGCTCCTGCACTTGCAAGAGCTGATGTTGGAGTTTCTATTAGTTCAGGAACTGATATTGCACAAGAAACCTCTAATATTATACTAATTAATAACAACTTAAAAGATGTATTAAAACTAACTAGTTTTGCTAAAAAAACATATAATAAAATGATTCAAAACTTAGTATGAGCAACACTTTATAATCTTATAGCAATACCGCTTGCTGCTGGTGTGCTTTCAAGTATTAATATTACAATTAGCCCTGAAGTTGGAGCGATATTTATGACATTAAGTACTGTCATAGTTGCGATTAATGCCATGTTATTGAGAATAAAAAAACATTAGGAAGCTAATGTTTTTAAAATGAAATATCAAGTGCAACACTTTCGTGCTTGGTATTTTTATTATATTTTAATGATCTAAAATTTATATAGTTAAAATTAAAATATTTTTTTAATTCTCTGCGTATAAGTCTATTTCAGTTTTGTTTGATCCACGTTGGAATGATACATAAGGTTCTGCTCTATAGATTTTAATATTTAATCACTTAGCTAAAATACCTATTTTTTAAGTTCAATTCCATTATTGATTTAACATTAAGTTTATTTTTAATAATCATTTGATTTAATTTTGCATTTATTTCATTCAGTGATTTAGAACTAAAAGAATCCGCAAAACCAATTCTAGTTTTACGCTCATTTAAAGTTATTATAATAATTTATTAGAGCAATTATATTTAATTAGTTAGATTAATAAAATTAATATTATAAACAATTCTACTTTTTAAAATTGTTTATAATATAAATATACAAATTATAAGAAGGGATAAATATGGAAAATAAACATTATTCTCAGCTACTTGAGGATTATAAAAACAAAATTGATGAATTATCAATAAATGACTTAAACAACGATCAAAAGGCAATATGTAAAACGATCTTAGAAAACTTGCTTGATAAAACTCAATTACAAAACGTATACCAATTTTTAATGCAAAGAGTAAAAATTGGGTTTACATTCGATTCAGCACCTGAAATTAATAGCAAAACTATTTCAGTGCTTAAACACAACAATGAAAAGTCTTTTAGATTCAATGAATCTAAAAGTGAAAACAACTTGATCATAGGTGAAAACTATGATGCTCTTAAAAATTTATTAGTAATAGAGAGAGAGAGAGAGAGAGAGTCGCGGCTTAGATTATAACTACGATGTAATCTATATTGACCCTCCTTATAACACAGAATCAGCACGTACAGACGGAAATAACTCTGCAAATGACAAAGTGAATGTTTCCGCTTCAAAATTTATATATCGTGATAAATTCAGCCGTAATGGTTGACTTAACATGATGAATGAAAGACTTAAATTGGCTAAGAAACTTCTCAAAGATGACGGAGTTATTTTTGTATCGATTGATGATAACGAACAAGCATATTTAAAGGTCTTGATGGATGAAATTTTTGGAGAAGAGAATTTTGTTGGTAACTTACCGAGATTAACAGTTAAAGGCGGAAAAACACAAACAAAACTATTCTCATCAAATCACGATGAATTAATTATCTTTGCAAAAAATATTAATAATATTTATATTAAAAAAGATTTAGTTGTAGATCAAGCGTTTAACAAAGAAGATGAATATTTGATTAAGCGAGGACAATATCATACAAAAACAAAGCTTAGATACAAATTCATTAGGTTATGTAAAATCACTTGACTACCCCATTATTTTTAAAGGTAAAACTTATTACCCAGGTGGTAAAGAATTATATGATTTAAGACAAAAAAATAATTTTAGTAATGGGAATGGTTGACGTTGAACATGATCGAAAGAATTAACTAATTTTGCCATTGAAAACGACTTTGTAACTGTTAGAAATAACAGATTATGGCCTAAGAAATATTTAAATGCAAAAATAGAAAAAATTAACGATTGTTATTCAATTGTACATGAAGAAAGAAGAAAATCAGTATCAGATTTAGAATTTGTAAATAATATTTATTCAAATACCATGGGTAACTATAATCTTGAAGATATTATAAGAGGTAAAGTATTTTCCAATCCAAAACCAACATCATTAATTAAAAGAATTATAAATTTAACTTCTGACAAAAACGCCCGTGTTTTAGACTTTTTCGCAGGTTCAGGAACAACAGGTCACGCGGTTATGGACCTAAATAAAGAAGATGGCGGAAATAGAACTTTTACACTAGTAACTAATAATGAAAATAATATCGGTTATGATGTTACTTACGAACGTTTATATAGAGTAAATCATGGTATCGGTACAAATAATGAAACTTTTAAATGAACCGAAAAGAATGATCCATATAAACAAAATTTAAATGTTTTTGACCTAGAATATAGTAATATTAGTGTAGACCAAAATCAAATTAAAACAGAATATTTAGTCGATACTCTTAGAGAATCCTTAACTAAGTTTCAAGTTAAAGACATTAGTAATGATGAGTTATTGAACAATTTAACTAATTTATATTCATTAGATAAAGAGGAAGTTGACAAACCTGATGAAACTAACTAATACCCAAGATAGAGCAGTTTCGCAACTCTTAAAACATTTTAATAACTCATATAGTCTTAATCAATCTAAAATAGTTGAATTTAAAGCACCGACAGGTTCAGGTAAAACTTTTATGATTGCTAACTTTATTGATAAAGCAATCACTATTAATAAACAAAGAGATAATAAACCTATTATTTTTGTAGTTATGACATTATCTAATGCAGAATTACCTAAACAAATGGAAGATAATTTTAACGAATATAAATTTTATTTAGAAAATAGAAATGAACTTATTTTTGAAAGAAAAGAATCTCCGTCAAGCACTAAAAATAACGTTAAAGACGCTGATTATACATTTAAAGTTGAAACTAATAAAGTATTTATTTTAGGAGCTTCTTCCTTTGGTGCTAACAGAATATATACCGAACAAGGTATTTTAGATAAATTCATTTCAGAAATCTCAAACAATTACTTTGTTATTTTCGTTCGAGATGAAGCACATATTGGAACAAGAGAATCAGGGATTAAAGGTAGAAATAAACAAGCCGTTGAAAACTTTTACGAGAAAATGAGTAAAGCAGCTAATTTTCAAATTAATATGACCGCTACACCAAAAGGTATTTATGAACAAGTTAAGATTAGTGAAAAAGAACTAAAAGAAGATGATATTAAATTACTTAAAATTAATGGTCATTTAAATGAAGGATTATCTGAAATTAACAGTGAACAACTTAGTGACTTAGAATTATTAGATGTTGCATGTGCTAAAT
>NZ_JAOPHP010000024.1 GCF_025515455.1 Mycoplasma sp. CSL7503-lung
TTGAGTTATATTATTTTCGGTGTTAATATAATATATAATTTAATAAATTAAAATGAAAAAAACTCATATCAATAAAAAATTAATATGAGTTTTGTGTCAAATTTTATTCACCTAACTTACAAAATAATAAATGTTCCTGTTGAAGTAGCAAAAAACAACGTTAGAGAAGAATTAGAAAAAGCTGTTGAAGATATAGATAATGTAAAAATAAATTTAAACGATAAAGCTCTTGATGAAATATCGGAAAAGGCAAATGAATATATTACTATTGCAAAAGAAGCTTTAGAAGGTGAAGATGATGTTAATAAATTACAAGCTTATTTAACAATAACACTAGATAAAAAAACTGAAGTTTTATTATCTGCTAAAAAAATTGAAAATAGAAAAGAAGAAATCAAAGATAATCTTTTAAAAATTAAAGATAGTTTTAATAAACTTAATAACTTTTTTACAGATCAAGACATAAATGTAATAGATGGAATTTCCAAATATTTAGCCTTTAATTTTTCGGAATTTAAGGTTTACGATGAAGGAAATAACTACATTTTTAATTTCTTAGACTTTTATTATAAAAACAGAGAATCAACAAAAGACGATGAAATTGTTCTCCCGAAAGATCTTGTAGTTGCTAAAAAGAAAATGATTGAGTTTTTAAATCAAATAAGCAATGATCAACATTTTATTGATAATATCAAAAATACTCAATTAGAAGATTTAGAGAATTTAAATAAAATTATTGAAAATTGATTGTTCCCTAACTACACTGTAGATAGATTTTCAAATTACAATATTTCAATATTAAGACGTTTTGAAAAATATGATGACCGTACAAGAGATGAAATAGGTGATAATTTTGATAAATATCTTTATAGACCAGTTAGTGGTCCCGGAGCTCCCGGTAGTGGACCTGATGATAACGATGTTGAAATACAAAATTATACAAAAGATACAATGAATAGTGATTGAATGTGACTTGACAATATAAAAAATGATAAGTTATATTCAAAAAATGAAATTATTAAAAATGATAAATATTTAGATACTACATTTAAATTTGATGTAATTTTAAGTGAAATACATGAGTTTTCAATAGAAATTTTAAACAAACAACTTGATAACCTTAAATTATTTATTGACGAAAAAACATCAAAAGACGAAATAACACTAGAAGAATTTGCAAACATAGCTTATTCAGATGAATTTCTAAAAGAGTTATATTTAGCGTATAAAAATGACGTTGATGAAATTTTAGTGAAAACTAATACTAATTATTCATTAAATTCAAGTGAAAAAATAGAAATATCAACATACGAAAAATTTAAAGCATACTATGAAAATATATTAAAATCATTTAAATTATTTGCTGCAGATAATAATAAAAATATAAAAATTAATATTAAAGATATTAAAGAATCATTCATTCAAAGTATAAATTTATACAAAGAAAAAATAGAAAATAATCAAATTCATTTAAATCAATTAAATTCGATTTCTTCAGGTGATTTCAGAGATATTTTTATCTCTTCAATAATGTGGAAATTCAATGAAGAATTAGTTAAACTATCTATAAACGAAAATATTTCTGACACCACAAAAGATGATGGTTATAATCAAGATAAAAATAGTAGCGAAGATAAAGAGTACACATATAAAACTTACAAGAATTGATTAGATAGTAAGGAATCAAACTACAAAAACAATGTACTAAATTGACTTTCAAGCTTTAATTCAAATATAAATGATACATTATTCCAAGATAATGCTTTATTAAGAGAAATATTAGATTTCAATTACCCAAGAGGAGATGAAACAAAAGCTAATGAAGAAAAAAATATATATCTAAATAATGGTCGTTCAGAAAGTATAGCTAGAAAAACAATTCTAAATTATCAAGAAAATGGAATTGATAAAAACTTTAGAAATAACATACAAAATGGTTTTGATTCATTCATATATAACTTATCAAATCAAAATAACAACAAAGAAAACCTTTCAAGCCTATATAGCTATATAAAAAATGCTTTCGAAGGTAAAAAAGAATTTTTCAACAAAGAAGACAACAAAGTAGACACTAATAAATGACAAAGAGAATATTTAGAAGAAAATAATGGTAAAAACCATGAAAAACTTGACTTTTTAGATTTCCATATTAAGAAAAGATTTAAAAAATTAGTAGATTTAATAAATGATAAAAATATTAAATTTGCAATAATAAGCAATGACGATCAATTAAATTCACAAAATAATAATTTAAGCAAATTAAATTATTTAGTAAATAAAAATGATTTTAAATGAGAAAACCCTTATTTTGTGCAAGGTGATTATATGGGTGTAGGATATAAAAATCATTTTATAAACCACTCTGTAAATTATAAAAATTTCATAAATTGAAAATACAATAATATATTAATTAGTTACGAATTACTATATACACTAGTAAAAATTGCAGATTATATAAATTCAAATAATTTTGATGAAAGTAAACTAACTGAAATTTGAAATGCTTTTAAAGAAAGCTTTGATTTTAGCAAAAATGATTACGAAGTTGATTACTTTATTACACAAAATGCTTTCACTATAAATGATAAATTACGTGAATTACTAAATAATATTTAATAATCAAATACCCTTTATAGGGTATTTTTTATAATATAAAAAGAGCTCAGTATATTGCTCGAGCTCTCTTTATATATTATTTTTATTCTTCTCTTTGACTTTGGAATAAATCAAAGTCATTGCCTTCGTTTTCAACACCATCTATATAATTGAAATCATCCATTTTAGGTAATTCTCTTAATGTAGAAATTCTAAAATGATCGTAAAACTTATTTGTTACACCATATAAAACGGGACGTCCTGGTGTATGCGCTATACCTACTTCTTCAATAACACCTTTAATTAATAAAGTATTAACAACTTGCTCAGAAGCAGCTCCACGAATTTTATTAATTTGACTTCTTGTAATAGGTTGTTTGTAAGCTATAATACCCGCAACTTCGATAGCTGCATTTGATAAACGATTAGGTCTTACAATAGAAACCATTTTTGTTACATATTCTTTAACTGTTTCACGAGTTGCTAATTTATAAATATCATTAAAATTAACTACTTTTAAACCTCTACCTTGTTCGTTAAATTCTTTATGAAAATCCATCATTATTTTCTTAGCTTCAGCAAGAGTTTGTGTACCAAAAATTTCTTTAACTTGTTCTAAGGTTAAACCTTCATCTCCTTGAATATATAAAAGTGCTTCAATAATATTATTTTTCATTATAAGATTCTCCTCTAGTGATATAAATAGTATCAAACTGCTCGTCTTGGTGAATTACTAAAAACTGCTGTCTTGCAAGTTCTAGTAAAGCCATTAAAGTTACAACAAAATGGTTTAAAGATGGTTGATTAAATACTTGTTCAAAACCTACTTTTTCATTTAATTTCATTAAGTTTTTAATAAAAGGAAATTGATCAGAAGGAGTCAAATTAAACTTTTCTAACTTCGTTTCACGTAATCTTTGAGCATAAACTCTTTCAAACATTCTACGCATTACATTAATGAGTTTTAAAGGGCTAGAATGACCGTCTAATTTACTATTATCATTATCAAGTAAATATTCTTCAATATCGCTTGGTCTTTTAATAAAGATGTCTTGACGTAAACCTTGAAATGTTTTTAATGCTTCTCTAACATTTTTGAAATGTTCATATTCGATTAATTCTTGAATCAATTTTTGTTTTTCTTCTTCTAGTTCTATGTCCGGTTCATCTTCTGGATCTCTTAAAATCATTCTTGACTTTAAGTTTATTAAGTTAGCAGCCATAGCTAAATAATCACCTGCAACATCTAATTCATCTTCAGTTATTTTGTTAATTATTTCAATATATTGTGTAGCTAATTCTACTAAATTAACTTCCATAATATCTATTTTTTTAGCTTTAATTAATTCGAGTAATAAATCAAGTGGACCATCAAAATTATTTAAATTAAATTCATATTTAGTATCATAGTTTATATTTTTTTTAACTATCTTCATATTTTTCGATTTCCTTATTAACAATCGTTTGAACTCTCTTAGCAACTGATGAAGGAGTTTGCGTCATTAAATCTTTTGCTTTTATTTCTCTTAAAAAGTTAACAGTAATAGTTCTTCTACCTTTACGATTTATATCGAAAGAGTTGAGTGCACCTGAAATAGTAACAGGAATAATATTCATATATGATTCTGCAGCTACTTTGAAAACACCAGCCTTATATTCTCCTACTTCTTCTTTATAAACTCTTTCTCCTTCTGGGAAAACGATTCCAAACCTTTTGTTTTGTTTAACAAAAGCGGTAAATTCCTTGAAAGTGTTTAAACTATTTTTTACAGATTGTTGGTCAATTAAAAATGTATCCATTAATTCCATTGCACGATTAATGTATCTTGAATTTTTTAATTCTTTTTTAGCTATAAAAACAGGTATTCTTTGTTTAATATTATACTCGTTTGATTCTTCTTCTAAAGCGACCATTAAAGCGACAACATCTAAATAAGATTTATGATTAGGCACTAAAATGCTACCACCATTCGAAGGCAAGTTACTTAAACCCTTAACCACTAAATCTATGTTATATATTTTTAACACCTTTTTAGCAACTTTAGTTAAATATGCATATCTTTGTTCTTCACCAATCATTTCTGGTGTTTTTTTATATTTTTTCAACATTCTTTTTATTTTTATCATTTTAAAAAAGAAAGGTATTGCTGAAAATAATATTTTTAACTTAATATTAATTGATTTTTTCATAATTAATTATGTCTCCTTGTTTACAATCACGAAAGCGATTAAAAAATCATCTTCATGAGATATACTAATTGCGAATTCTTCAAATTTTCAAACTTTATTTTCTTTACGTAAGCTTATTTTTGAAAAATCAAAATATTCGTTATTAGCCTTAAAAATTGCTTCCTTAATAGCTCATGATCTAGCTAAAAATAAAGTTTTTTGTTCATCCGGTAGGCTATTATATTCTTCTAATTCGTTTTGACTCAATATTCTCTTAGCAAAAGTTAATGATTTATCATTAAATCTTGAAATTTTTACTAAATCAACACCTACATTATATTTCATATATAAAATTATATTGAATTTATTTATATATATAAATAAAATACTAAATTTAATATTAGAAAATAATTAACTAATTGAATAAAAAATCTCTAGAAAATTTCTAGAGATAATATTATTATATTAATTCAAGTGATACAAATGTATCATGAAGCGCTTTGATAGCCTCGTCTTCATCTTCTCCTGAAACTTTAACAGTAACTTCAGCACCATGTTTAATACCTAAAGCCATAATGTTCATGATTGATTTTAGATTTGCTTCACGACCATTACTTGTTATAAAAGAATCAGATTTAAATTTAGCAGCAGCTTGTGATACTAATGTTGTTGGACGAGCATGTAATCCAATAGGATCGATGATTTTGACTGTAAATTCTTTCATTTTTCACCTTTCTTGATTAAATTTTAACTTAATTAAATTTTAAAACTTAACAAAAATATTATAGCACAAAAGGTGCTAAATAATATTCACTATAAAGAATAATGAATAATTAAATCGTTATATTAATGAAATTCAAATTATAATATTAAATAGTTTTAAAATTCTTTTAATATTATAAATTAATTAACGATAAATCATTATTTTTTATTGATAAAAAATGTAATTATATAAACTATATATTTTTAAGTCTAATATAACTAAATAAATATGAATAAATAATTCAAGTAAAAATTATTTTATAGTATATTAATATTCAAAATAAGTGATATAATTTACTTTGAAAAAATGGCGGAATAATCAGAAAACTTGCTGATAACGCACATCACTATTGTCGAGGCTTGAATGCCTTCATAGCAAAATGTATTTGCGAAGACGTGATGGTTGAAATGAATCTATTATTTATTAAATGACTCACCAAACCGTTATGTTGTTTACTTGTGGCTGTGGTGGCCAAAGACAAACGATACCAAAACATAAGGTCCAGTTGATGTTAACGTGAGTTAACTATAAGGTTATGTGGTGTTGGTCTGATTGAAAATCTGGATGTGTTTTTAAACAATTAAAAACCAAAGTGAAAATCAGTGGGGAGACCCCAACGTTTAATTGGAGAAGTAATTAACCTTCAAGTTGTGCATGAATAAATAAGTAATAGAATCACTTGGGCGACTTGGTTAGTGTCGCTCTTTTTTCTATTTTTTTTATAAAAATGCATAATTCATGTTTTAAAAAAATTAAATGAAGAAAAAATATTTAAATTTGCCAAAAAAACAATGGAAAATTATATTTTTGTTGTATTATATAAAATATTAATCTTAATTTTTTATCAAACCCAAACTTACGAATTTTAAATTGGGTACAAACATATAAATTAAATAGTCTTAAAAGTTATAAAGAAAAGGTAAATAATATGTTAAAAAAGAAAAAAATAATTATAACAGCATTATCGTTGACTACAGCAGCGATTATTTTAGGTACAACGACAGGAATACTATTAAAAAACAAAAATAGTAATCCTGAAAAAAATCAAGAAAAATATAAAAAAGAACTTCAAACACAATTCGAAAATTCTGGTAATCAAGATGAATTTGGTAATTTTAACATTGCTCTTTTAGAAAAATATCCAAAATACTCAAATATTAGTTATTACCAAAAACTAAATAGTAATATTTTGTCTGTTTCTTTAAAATTGAATAAATTATTTGAACTAAATAGTTCTTTAAGCAAAGAAGATAAAAATGATATTTTAAACAATGTTTTAGAGAGATATTCAAAAATACTCGATATAAAAGATAAAAAATTTGATTCTTTTTCGAATGATTTAGATGATTTATCAAGCAAAATATCAGGGATAAATATTGAATTTATAAACAACTTAAGAAATTTAAAAAATGCACTTTTACATTTTGATGCTACTGGTATCGAAAAAATCAAAAAAAATATTATTTTACAATATAAAGTTTTGGAAAACGAAAATCAATACTCTGATTTAAATGATAAAATTATCGATTTCTTAGGTTTATTAAATAATTCCATAATTTTAAATGAAAAGGTTTCTAAAGATAAAGTAAGAAATAATTTCGAAATTAATGAACTACAAACTTTTTTATCAAACCTTATAAACAATGATAATTTTACATACGAAGATATTACAACAGAAAGTATAAACAAAATAAAAAAATTAAATGAATTACTAACAGAATTTGTAAAATATCAAGAAAAAAATGACCAATATAGAGAAATGTTGGAAAATTCACTTTCAAAATTTAAAAACGCCAAAACTATAGATTTAAAAAACAAAATTCTAGAAGAGTATTCAAATACGAAAATAACAAACTTTGATGCTTTTAATAATAATATTTTTAAATTTATTTTTAAATTTGATAACTATTTTTTAATTGAAAAAATACAACCAAAAGATGGCGTTATAATTTCATTTAACAAAGAAAATGATCTTATAGAAATAGAAAACGATATTAATAGTGTATTAAATTCTGATCCTTTAGATTTATCTAAATTTAACGAAGAATTAGAAAATAAAGTTACTGAATTGAGCGTTATTGTAAAAAACAGAAACGACTATGTTGAACTCCAAAACTCTAAAATGGACGATTATATAAATTCTATTGAAGACTATCATTTTAAAAATCCTACAATAAAAGAGATATACTTGTCTAATAAAACGAGTGCATATGATAATTTAGAATTTAAAGAAAATCTAGTAAATAAACTATTAGAAAATGATATTAATATAAATATTATCGAAAGCATAAATGAACATTATCAATTGAATGGATTCACTAATTATCAAGGTGACTTTAATAGTAGTATAAACTCTTTAAAAGAAGATATTAATTCAAGAAAGACTTATGAATTAATTGAAAAAATTAAAGACTATATAAACAAAAATAATATCACTTCTAATGAAAACAACTTTGAGAACAATAAACAATTTCTTATTAACGCAATAAACACTAATAATAAAATATCCGATGAAATTAAAAATAAATTATTATCAAAAACAAACAAATCGCTAACAAATATTGAAATAAACACAATAAATGACGAATTAGAAAAATATGAAAATAATTTTTACGATAATATAAATTTATTAATCGAAAAAATACAAACTTTCAATATTATAAATAACATTAAAGAAGATATTATTTTTAGAACAAAATTAATTAAAACTGTCAGCGAATTTACTTTAAAAGAAAATAATTTAGAAAAGCTAAATAATTTAATTAATAAATTAAATGATAAGATTGTTGGATTTGAAACAAAAATACAAAACAATCAAATTTCAGGTAAAAAAGAATTTGACTTTTATATTTTTAAAAATAAACATAGAAAATTCTTTACAAATATACTTAAACAATATGATTTTAGTGATATAAACATAAATTTTAATAAATTAAATAATATGATAACTGAATTAGAACAAATAGAAAGTGAAAATGACGATAATACAAAAACAGCTTCACAACTTCTTGAAGAACAAACAGTGTCTACATTTAATTTAGAAAACTATTCAAAAGAATCAAAATATAATTTAGATAGTTTAAAAAGCTCAGGATCTTTCACATTAGAAAATGCTCCTCTTTTCTTTGATCACTTTGATAACGATAAATTTAACTATAGAATAAAAGATTTAAAAGTTTCGGGTGATAATTTAGAAATTCTAACAGTTGTTATTGAAGCTAAAATAAAAGGTGTAAATAATTTTTCAATAACATTTGAAAAATCAAAAACATATCAAGAAGGTATAAAAGATGAACTTGATGCAATTACATTCGACAATTTAGATTCATTATTTGATATTAATTATGATTTATTAAATTCTTATACACTTGAAGAATTTAATAATCTAAACGATGAACAAAAAAACAATATTTTTAAAAAATCAAAATTTGAATTAAACAATTTCTTCAAATACAAAATTTCAAATATAACAATAGAAAATAATACTCTAAAGGGAAATGTTGATGTTTTATACAATAATCAAATTTTAAAATCAGTAAATTTAACAGCAATTAATAAATTCATACCAAGAACAACAACAAAAGAAGAGTATTGAGATCAAAATAACAAAAATAAAATATTAGAAATAATTAATTCAAACAACATAGAAAAATTGTTTACAAATATTACACTAAAAGATCCTTCAAATAGATGGAATCACACCGACTTTTTAGCATCACAAGCAAAAGAAAAATTTGATGAATTTTACAATCTTCCTAAATTTGGAAAATATCAAATTTATATTGATTCTGTTGAAAATATTAACGATTTCGGCAGAAGAGCAGATTTAAAACTATGATATACAAAAGATGGAATCGAAGAACCAAAACCTGAAAATGGAATTAACAACAAATTTACGATTAATAATTTTATGTTTTTAAATTATGAAGACATAAAACCTAAAGGTGATTATTTTACTTCATCAGATTTTAATGATCCAAAATATACACAAATAAGTGATGATAATATTCTTAATTTAATAAATAAAATGAATGAATCTGTTATTCATTGAAGACTTGCTCAAGGGCATGTAAATTTTGGGCCAGGTACAATTACAAACTATCGTGCTTTAAATCCAATTAATTTTATGGAGCAAAAAGCCTTTAACAAATTTAATTATTTCTTCAAAATATCTAATACTTTTTGAAATAATAATCAAGGTAGACATACAATAGATTCTGCTGGACCTATTTATGATGAACTAGATTTTATACCATTAAATGATAAAGATAAAATTAATAAAGAAGATGTAACTAGATTTGACAGCGATATAAATCCGCTTGTTAATAATTACTTTTATTACTTTTATGATTTTAAATTAGTAAATAGAAGAGGTTTAAAATTCAAAATAGGGTGAATCAAAAAAGATAATACAAATATTAGATTTACTAACGAAAAAGAATATGAACTAATTAATTTAGTTAACGATTATGAACAAGCTATATATCCTGAAATAATGGTAAATAATATAACATTGGATGACTTAGTATTTAATAAAGAAATTTTAAAATCTAATAGTGCAGAATATTTTAAAAATCATAAAGAAGATTTAAGAAATTCATTCACAATAAAAAATCAAGAAAGCGACGGTTATATTTATTATAATAACTTTAGAATTAAAGCTTCAGATATAAAAATTTCTGATGTACAAAAACTTGAAAATAACCAATTATATATTAAACTAAAAGTTACTTCAAAGAATATACTAAATAACTCAAATAAAGATATAAACGGAAAAAGTTGATATAGAATAACAGGATTTAATGATTCTATCGAAACTGATGATGAACAAATTAACACTCCTCAATTT
Organism: Mycoplasma sp. CSL7503-lung; assembly: GCF_025515455.1. Lineage (GTDB taxonomy): Bacteria > Bacillota_I > Bacilli_A > Mycoplasmatales > Metamycoplasmataceae > Mycoplasmopsis. Next base: position 10,377 of record NZ_JAOPHP010000024.1, read on the forward strand.
GAAAACACTTCTTTAAGTACAATTTATATTTCTCACGATAAAATTAAGAGAAAAAGACAAATTGAACCACTCTGAAGAGATCTTCTTTGAAAAGAAGATAAAAATGAAAATAATGCATATTGATATTTAGATAAAAAATATATAGAAAAAACATTATTGAGAGAAAATACTTCTAATGCTAAACTTATTTTTACAATATATGCAGGATTACTAAGTAATGATAAAGAAAAAAATTCAAGAGTTTGAGGAGATAGAGGTTGATTTACTGATGATACTTACACATATACAGTAGATTGAAATAAACTTAAAGAAAATAAAATAATAAAAATAGAAAAAACAGAACCTCATTATACAAAAATTAACAATCAAAATTATGTATATGACATATTCTTTATTTGAGAAGAAGATAAAGGAATAAAAGTAGTAATACAAACAAAAGATAGAAATCAAAAAGTTGTTGTAGGCTCACCTGAAGATTATAAATTTGAACAAAACCAATTATTTGATCCTAATCATGCAATAGTGGTAATGCCATCAGCGGCCAAAGTAAGTATTGAATATACAAATAATTTACAAGACGAATTATTTAACATTAATTCAAATAGATTTGATTATAATGATGTATTTTACACCGATAATAACCAACCTATTTTGTTTAGTAATGATACAAAATTTTTAGATGAATCTGAATATTGACCAAATCAAAATGTTTGATATAAATTTCATGATGGATATCAAACTAATGTTGATACACTAAATTGAAATAAACACGATGAATGAAAACAAGCTAAAGAAACTTGAATGAGATCTGTTCAGTTTATAGGTCCAGGTTATTGAGGTTCAACATCAATAATAGGAAAAGTAAATAATGATCCAAATGACTATAGATATTATTTAATTACAAATAGACACGTTATCGGTGGAAGTAGAATTAAAAATTTTAGTGACATAAATCAAGATAACACAAAATATGAAGCTAACTTTAATTTATTATTAGCCCCTAAACATAGAAAAAATGATATTAATGATTATTATCATGTTCTTTATAGTCATATGGATAAAAATAATATACCTACAACCGTTATATGATCTGGTGTTGAGCAAATAAATAATACCGATCTAAATGAAAAAATTACAGTAGATTTAACCGTATTTATTGGAGATTTTTCTGATGCATATAAAAAAGCTAAACGTGAAGGTAACATGAATATTATTTATAAACTTGATTATATAAATAATAAAATGAATAACGTAAAATTTGATATTCACCCATTAATAGCAAGATCAAACAAAGTGTTTTCAAATCAAAATACTACAATTTTAGGATTCCCTGGTGGTAATATGTCCGGAATTATTAATCGTAGACCTAATTATTTTAATGGTGATGGAAAATATTGAAACAAAAAAATTGATTTTGTAAATATTAAATTAGACGGAGATTATAAGGCGCCAGTATATTTAGGAGCAGGAGGTTCAGGTACAAGTATGTACCTAGATGACAATAATTATATTGCTACTTGAAGTCAAGGATATAAAGGTGTTGAATCATCAGGACCAGCATTTGCTAATAAAGATTTTAACTTTATAGGAATGAATTTTAACGGTGAAAATCCATTTAATTTAAATAACAGTAATTCTTTTGCAAGTCAAATAATAAGAGAAAACTTAAAACATCCATATAAATTTAATTCTCCATGATTCTTCAAAAATGATTATAACGAAGAAGATGACGAATAAAAATAAATCTTTTATATAAAATGAATTTTGTTTTAAACAGAGTTCATTTTTATTTTAATTAACTATTAATAACTCCAAAAAATTAAAACTTGCAAAATTATATTAAAAAAGCAAACTAACTTTTATGTTTAGTTTACTTTGCTAAATTGTAATTTCAAGTGCAACACAATTTATATAAAATATAATTGTGGAGCACTTGAAATTTTTTAATAAAAAAAATGGCCCCACATGAACCGAGGAACCATATGAATTATACAACAAAAA
>NZ_JAOPHP010000025.1 GCF_025515455.1 Mycoplasma sp. CSL7503-lung
GCTGTTTTAAAATCGGTTTGATCAATAATTTTGCAATATTTAACTTTTTGTTCAAATGTAAAATGTTTGGACATAAAAATAACACTCCTTTATTTTGGAGTGTCAAATTTTTTTCACCTAACTTACCCTACAAAAAATTGTGAGTTTTTTCTTCCGTCTCTCATACCTTGGAATTTTCTCAATTCAAAATAATTTTTTAATTCATCTATTAAATTATCTAATTGTTCGATTGTAGTAGCATCGTTTAGTTTTTTGATAAATTCTACTTTTTTATCTCTAGAATTTATCGTTGTTCCATCAAAGATAGTTTTAGCGATATTTCACTTTGTGTTATATTGTTTAATATCTTCCAGTAAGGTATTTAATTTTTCTAAGCTATCAGATTGACTTAATTGAGTTTTAAAAGTCTCTTTTTTAGAATTATTTTGAACTTTATTTATTTCAATGTAAATTTCATTTATTTTGTCATCATATTTACTAATCTCAGTTGATAATGAGTTTAGTGCACCTAGATTTTTCACTGCATTAAATTGAGTATTAAAATTAGACTTAATTGTTGAATGCACTTTTGAACTATTTATTTTGTTTGTAATTTCTGCTCGTTTATCGCTATATAATCTGTTTATTTCAACAACATATTGATCTAAAACTTCTTCGGATGGTCCATTTGGATTGATATTTTCGTTAGTAAATACATTACCAATCTTACCACTATAATCATTTAAATGTGATCGATCACCTTCTAACAAAGGTAATGATTTACGAGCATCAAGTATTTTAGAATTCCAGATATCTAACCCAACCTTTAAACTATTGTTAATAGTTGTTTCGTTTATATTCTCAGAAATTTCTTTTGGAGCATTAAATGTATAACTTTCTGGTAATCCTTTGTCTGATTTAGTAGTTGTTTTTAATTTTCCTAGTATAACATTCGCTTTATCAGCGACAGTTTTTAATATATTAAGTGACGACTCGATAACTTCATCATAATCTCTTTCGCTATTAGTGTCAGAAACTTTATTTGATAATCGACTTTTATCATTTATCTTATTCAGGATTCTTTCTGCTGTAGTTCTTTTTTCATTTAAATGTGCTTCTGCAAGACTAATAACTTGATTCATTTGATCTATTGTAGAATTATCATCATTCATAGTATTATCTCATTCTCTTTTTTGTTTATCGTCGTTTAATCTATTTTTTAAAGGAATCCAATTAATTCTAATTTTTTCATTTCTAATTTTCTTTCTGACTTCTTCAAGTTTTTCAATTGTTGTTGCTTCATTTAATTCTGCTTCTAAATTAGATTTATTTGGATTTTTTTGATCTAGACCATTTAAATCCGCTTGTATTTCTGCTAACTTAGCTTTAAATCTTTCGACTTTTACTTTTAACGCTTTCGCATTATTTAGATTGTTTATACTATTTCATTCTTTTTCTAATTCTATTCTATTAGTTTGTTGTCCGACATTATCGATTAATTCTTTAGTTGAGTTTAATGATTTTGATAATTTTGTTACATCAGATAAAATATTGTTAAATACTATTTCGTCGTTATTTGTTAAATTATTAACTCTATCTAAAAATACTTTATTTTGCCCATCTTGAGTTAATTTAGCATTAATATCATTAATTGCTTGATCTTGTTTTAATCTAAAATCAATTTTTGAAATAATATTGTTTAATGTTGAATATAAACTATTATTACCAAGTATTTCTTTATTAGTGTTCATAAAGGCTTCGTTAACTAATTGATTAAATTTAGTTTTATCTTCTTGTCTAGCTAATTGATTTTGTTTATTTCTTAAATTTTGTAATGTTGTTTTAATTTTATCTAAATTACTACTAATTGTATTAATTTTAGCTATATTATTTGCTTTTGAACTATTTATTTGAGAAGCAAAGAATGTTTTAGCTTGTGCTTCATTGGCAAATGAATTATTATTTTTAGTTGTTAATTCATTTGATTTTGTAACAGTATTAATAGCAGTTTGCTTCAATGTGAGTAAGTTATTACCATTGTTTATTCATTTATTTTTTTCTGAATTTAATTCAGACCTTGCATTTTTAGGCATTTTATTTATTTCATTTTGAACTTCTACTCTTATATTTTGCATTCTAGTAATAGCATTTTGTTTAATTGTATCTAATTGTGCTTGAGTTGTAGCATTTTCAATCTCAATATTCTTTGCAGATTGTTCTGAATTTGGTAATTTATTAACCTCAGCTTGTGCCGCTTCTCTTGCTAATATTATATTATTTTTTTGTTCTTCTAGTTTTTGGTTTACATCTCTTTCAAGAGCAACTAAATTTTCGTTTTCATTTTCGACTCTCTGGTTATAATCTCTTCTTAAATCATCATTATGTAATTGGTTTATTTTTTCTTTAATTGATTTAATTTTAGCTTCACGATCTGCTTTTTGTTCTAACTTAATTATTTTAGTTAAATTATCTGTATTTCGAGAATCTAATTTAGTTAACAATTCGTTTCTTTTTCCGTCATCTAGAGTGAGTGAATTTATATATTGTCTTGCTGAAGACTTTCTCTCTATTAATTTTCGTGAAACCTTACTAATAATTATGTTATCTTGCTCTTCGGTTCAATCAGATATCTCATTTAATTCATTTTTTATTTGATTATATGATTGGTTCTCTGAATTCATTTTTTCTTGAGAAACAATAGTATTATCAGTTAAATGAATTTTTTCAATTTCGTCTTTTGTTGCTTTTGATAATCTAGCTTTTTCGGTTTCTAATTTTTTAATAGATTCTTCCATTTCAGGAATTGAATTATTTGAATTTCCTTCTACTTCTTGTCTTACTGCATTATTAGATAAGAATTTTGATTTTAGCTTTGTTAGTTCTTTTAACTTATCATTTACTTTTGTTTCAATTTGTTTTCTAATTTTATTCACTTCTTCCATATTTGGAGCTTCGTTAATTTTGGTTTTAAATGAATTTGCATCATCTTGTGCAAGTTTTGTTTCAGCAAAAGTTATAGCTTTTGTTTTAGCATTATTAAGAGCGTCTTCTTTATGAATCTCTCCCATGGCTTGATTATAAATTTCGTTTATTTTATCAACACTATTTTGTTTAGCTAAAGCATTTGATAATTCCTCTTTTTTAGTAGCATTATCAATTTGATTTATTTTTACTTTTGTATATTCTTTTGCTTTTGCAATAATTTGATTATCATGATAATTTTTTAAATCTTTTATAGTATTTAAGTTATCTACTGATAAGTCTTCATTTCCTTCTATAAGTTTATCAATTTCACCCTTAATTTCTGACTTTTTAGTATTAAATACATCATCACTTGTTGCAATTAAAGTATTTAATTCATCTTCTGTTTGAGCGGATTTTAAATCAGTTTTTGCTTTGATTCAACTATTATCTCCTTCTAATTTAGCAACAGAATTTTTTGCCTCTGTCTTTTTAGCGTTCAACATAGTAATTGCTTCATCTTTTTTAGAATTTATATCAGCAACACTTGTTGAAGATTCGATAAAAGCTAATAATTCACCTTTTTTATCATTATTTGAAGATAATTTATTAATTTCAGTTTTAGCAGCTTCTCTAGCGATAGTTACAGAAACCAAGTTTTCTAATTCTTTTAATTTTTCGCTTGTATTAGCTTGCTCTATTTGATTTCTTAAAGATTCTTTATCTTGATCATTTGCAACTTGTTCTAATTTAGTTTTCGCTCATGTTCTAAGTTTTTCGATTTTTTCATTAACTTTGCTAACTACTTCTTCATACGCTTCTTGAGTATTAGTTGATTTAGCAGTTTCTAACTTATCTTGAAATTCAGAATAATTATTTTGACCTTCGATATTTGTGCTCAATCTTTGAACATCTTCTTGTTCTTGTGCATTATTTTTAAATTCTTCTAACTCTGTGATCGCTTCATTTTTGAAATTAGCAATTTCTGTTTCACTAATAGCGTTTGATAATTTAGTATTTAATCCGTTTCTTGGTTCTTTATTTTCAGTTAATTTAGCAATTTCTGCATTTGCCGAAGCTAATTGAGTGTCCATATGATTTTTTAATTTTTTTAATTCGACATCAACTTGATCTTTTGTTTGAGCATTATTTACTTCTGAAAGTAATGTATTTTTTAACTCAGTGCTTGAATTTAATTTTTCATTAATTTGTTTTCTTGCTTCTTCTTTAGATGTTTCTAGCTCAATATATTCTTTTCTAGATTGTTGTTTAGCTCTTTCTAAAATTGCATTTAAAGCAGAAATTTTTTGTTCTTTCTCTTCGTCACTATTAGGTCTTGTAGCTAAAATATTATTTAAATCTGTTTCCATTGTACCTTTATCAAGTACTTTTTTAATTTCATCAGAAACATATTTACCAAGTTTGTTAACTTCTGAAGTATTTTCTAATTTATGAAGTTCTCTATAATTTGTTGCATTATTAGCTTCTGTTAATAATAATTCTTTATCTTTGTATTCAGAAATAGTAACACTATTATTTTCAAAATGAGCTGGTTCATTAATTTTATTTTGAGTTTGTTTTTTTAATCTATCAAACTCATCGTTTAAATCTGTTTTTAATTGTTTTAAAGTAGTTTCATTTGCATCCGGTGTATTTCTATTTTTGAATAAATTGTAATTTTCAGAATCTTCAATTTTTTTCACCAATTCTGTAATTTCACCTTGTAAATCACTAATAATTTTTTTAGCTTGGTCTTCTACCGTTTTAACATCTTCTAAAGTTTTTGCAGCATTAATAGCATTTTCTTTTTCTGTTTTATCTTCTAATTTATCAACAAATTCTAATGCTTTTTCTTTAGCTTGTCTTAATTTTTCGTCTTGAACTCTTTTATCGTTATTAATTTGAGATTCGATTTCATTTAATCTATCTAATGTTGTAGCAGAATTTATCTCATTGTTATAGTTTTTCTTACCTCATAAACCTTCAGCTAATTTTTTAAGATCTTCTTTTTTAGCTTTTATTAATGCATCATTTTTTATTTCATTTAATTTAGCAATATTTTCAGCAGAATCTTTTTGAGAAATTAAGTCATTTTTATTTGTTTGATCATCAACTAAATTAATAGCATCTTCTGTTTCTTTTTTAACTTTCGCAAATTCAGCAATAGCTTGTTTTTGAATGCTAAGAATTTCCTCTTCTGTATCAATATCATTAGAATCGATTTTTTCTTTTAATGAATTATATAAATTAGATCCATCAATTTTTTCGACAGCAGTTGCAGCAATTTGTTTCATTCCGCTAATTTTTGCATTTAATTTAGAAAGAACTTCGTTCGCTTTAGCTTTTGTTGTAGCTGAATCAATTAATTCAAGCAATTTGGCTTTAGAATCCTCTTGAGTATCATTAGGGTTATCGTTAAGCGAAGTCTCAATTTTATTTTTAACTTCTTGTTTTAAAGCACTTAATTCACGGTTTTCGTTGTTTTTAAATGCACTAGCTTGATCATATATATCTTTCAACACCTCTAATTCATTTCTTCATTTTGTTGGTGTTTCAGAAGAAACATCTTTATTGGTAGCATTGTGAATTTTTTCTAAAAACTCTTGTTTTTTATCGTTATCTTCAATTGTATTAACTAAATTTGTAATAAAATCTTTGGATTTTTTATTAGCATCTTTTAAAGCTTGATCTAATGTATTTATAGTTTTTGCGGAATCTAACTTATTTAAAATTTCGTTATTAGTACCATCGAAAGAAAGATTTGATGTTACATATTCTTTATATAAATTTCTAACTTGATTTATATAAGTATCCATTTTTTTAACGATATCATTTATTTCTTTTTCGTTTGATGCAAAATCTAATTCTCTAGCAAAATCATTATATTTCTCTAAATGTGTAGGTGATTGAGTATCACGTCCTCTTGGTTGAATTTTATCTGAAGAAGCGTTTTTAGCTTGATTTCTTATTCTTAATAATTCAGCTTCTGCATTTGTTTTAACTGTTTTAACTTTTTCTAAATCTGTTTGATTATTATCGTATGAATCTAATAATCCTTGTAATTCGATACGTTTTGAATTATCTTGAAGCAATTTATTAAGAGCTTCTTGAGCTTGTTCCTTAGCGATTACAAACTCACCTTCTTGTTGTTTTCTTGCTTCATCAACTTTAGATTTTAAAGTTTGTAATTTAGACTTATTAGATCTATCATTTGTTAAATCATTTAATTCATTTTGAAGTTCTATTCTTTTTTCGTTTTCAGTTAATTTATTAATTCCTTTTTGAATCTCTTCTCTTAACTTTTGATTATTGATTTGATCTTTAATTTCATCTAATTTTCTAATATTTTTAGCATTATCTATTGCAGTTTCAAACTCTTTTTTAACCTGTTCATCTGTTAAAGATTCAAGAAAAGATTTTGTACTATTTTGTTTATTTGAAAATAACTCTTTTGCATTATTTAAAACACTGTTAATTTCAGATTCAGATGTTGCATCAGATAATTCTTTTTCTTTTATAGTTTTTTCATTACTTCCAGCTAATTTTTCAATAAAAGTAGTAACTTCACTTTTTTTGTTAGAAATAAAATCGTTAATTTGAGATTTGATTTCTGCTAATTTTTCATTAGTTCTAACAGCTTCAATCGCTTCATTAAATTCATTAAACTTTTCTGTTGTGACATTTATTTTTTTATTTAAGGATTTTAAAATTTCTATTTCTTTTAATAATTCATTATTATAAGCTTGCTTGTCATTAATTTGTTTTTCTAAACCATTTTCACTATTTATTAATTGTTCAATTTCAGTAGCTTCGTTAATTCTATTTTTAAAATCTTCTATTTGATCTTCGAAAACAATTTTTGTTTTTAACGATTCAATCAATTCTTCTTTTTTATGTTGTAGTTCTATTTCTTTTTCTAATTTATTTAAATCAATAACTTTTTTAGCTTCATCCAATTTTTGAGTTAAATTAGATTTAACTTCTTCATTTGTTAGTGTTTCAAGGTTTGATTCAACTAAAGTTTTTTTAGAATCAAATATACTTTTCATTTCATGAATATATTGATCTAATGTTGATTCGTTTACTTGCTCTTTATTTAATGAAGATAAAATATCTTCATATTTTTTATGATTTACATCATCACCTTCAAGTGAAGTTAATCAATTTCATCATGTAACACCTGAGAAACATTTATAGTTGCATTTAGTTTCTCTAAAACTTTTTGTTTTTTAATTTCAAATAATTTTATTGCTTCGTTTTTTATTTCGTCAATTTGTTCTTGTGTTGTAGCATTATCAATATTAGATAACATATTATTGTTTGATAGTAATCTATTAGCTTCAACTCTAGCGGCATCCTTAAGTTGTTCAATTCTTTGATCTAAATTAGAGAGAGCTTGATCAACTTGAACAAGATTTTTAGCACCTTGAACTTCTAATAAAATATCATTTCTTTCACTACTATCTAAAAGCTTGTCGTTTATTTCTTTTATTGCTTCATCTATTTTATTTTTTAATTCATTTTGTTCAACAGCAATTGTTGTATCAATATTTTTAATTAATTTTCTAGATTCATCTAACGTTAAATCTTCTCTTGCTATTTGATCATTAAATAACTTAATATTTTCGTCTTTGTATAATTCTTTTATTTTTTCGTTAACAATATCTTTGTTAGCTTTTATTTCATCTTTTTCTTTTTGAATTTGAGCATCAATTTTACGATTTATTTCTGTTAGTTGTTCGTGATTTGTAGCATCTTCAATTTCTTTTGCTAATTTTTCTTTTTCGGATTCTTCTTGAACTTGTTCCAATTTTTTAGTTAAATTTTTTCTTACATTTTCAATATCATTTGTTCTTCTTATATCGGTTAAAAGAGAATCTAATTCAGAAATATTTTTAGCATTCTTAAGGCGTTGTTTAAACTCCTCTTTAGAAGGATGAGTTTCATCTAAAATATCAAGCTGATCGATAATCTTGCTTTTCTTATCTCCGAAAGCCTCACCAGCTTTTCTGATTATATCTTTAAGTAAAACTTCATTTTTTGCTCCACCTAAATCATCATTTAATTCAGAATGTATTGTATCATCACCTTTTGTTGTTTCAATAGCTTCGATTGCTTGAGTTCTTAAATCACCTAAAAATTCGTCTACTTTTTGAATAATTTTAGCAACTTCAGATTTAGTTCTTGATTTTTCAACTTCTTCAAATAATTCACCTTTTAATGGGTTACTATCTGCAATATCAACTATCTTATCTAAAGCGGCATCTTTAGCTTCTTTTAACTCTTGAGCTTCTCTTTTTAAATCTTCATCAACTTTTGTTTCAATTTCTTTTAATTGTTCAATATCTAACGCTTTTGAAATTTGGTCTGAATAATCTTTTTTATCTTCAAGTTCTAATACTTTTTCATCAATAGTTTTTCTTTTCTTCTCAAACTCAAGTTGTTTGTCAACTTTTTCTTGCAATTTCTCAGCTTGTGTGATATCTTCAACATCAATTAATTCACCATTAAATTCATTAGCTTTTGACTTGTTTTGAATTTTTAAGATATCAGATTTAATTTGTTCTTTCTTAAGTCTTAAGGCCTCTGCGGCGTTTTTTTCAGCCTTAATCAATTCATTAACTTTATCTCTAATTAATCTAAGTTTTTGTTCAATTTCATCTTGATTGATATTAGGTTGATTATTAGAATCATTCATTGCAGAATCTAATTCTGCTTTAAAATTATTTTTCTTTTCTAAATCATTTATATTTTCATCAACAAAGTAAACTAATTCATCATGTGTAAGTTTATTTGCCTCTTCAGCATCATGATATGAATTAGCTTCAGTTTTAATTAATATTAATTCATCAGAAGTAGTTGCTTCTTCTCATCTTTTTGTTAATTGTTCTTTTTTGACTGTGTGTTTTACTTTATTTATTGCAATTTTGGCTTCTTCTTTATCTAGTTGGAATTGATACAATCTATCTATTTCAGCTTTGGCTTTTAATGCTTCGTCTAATGATTTTGCATTTTGTAATTTTTCTTTTAATTCTTTCGCCTTTTCTTTATCGTTTAGTTTTTCACTTGTATCAGAACCTTTTGATTTTGCTTCAACATAATTTTTAATAGCACTTGCTTTTTCAATAATTTTAGAATATTCTCCAGCGTTACCGTTCTTATTTAAAGAAATTAATTCATTCTTTAAACTTTTCTTATTAACTGTTTCGCCTTCAATTACTAATGTTATATTTTCGTCTAATGACTCAACTTGTCTTGTAGCTTCATCAATTAAACAATCCATATATTCTTTTACATTTGAAGCCACTTTTTGAATGTCAAATTGTGTTTTTGCTTCCGATAAATTTAATTCATAATCATTTTTTAGACGTGTTAGATCTTTTAATAACATTTTTAGTTTTTTCGGTTTCATCACTCAAAATATTTGTAGCTTCATTATAAATTTCATCCATTTTACCTAATTCGTTTGTAGATGAAAGTTGTCCTAAAAGTTCATCTTTTTTAGGATTATTTAATAATTTAACCACCTCTTCCACTTCTTTTTTTCTCATTTGTAGAGAAATTAAGTCATCAACTTCTTTTTCAATATTAGTTAGTTCATCTAAATTAGTTGAATTTAAAATATCATTTGTGTATTTGTGTTTAATTCCATCAGAAAGATCAGAATCATTAACTTTTTTAGATAATTGATTTTTCTTGTAATTTATTAAACCTTCAATACCAGAGTTAGATTTAAGATAATTTTCAACTTCTTTTTCCAATGAAATTAAATCATTCATCGATTTTGTATTGTTTATTTCGTCCAACTTATCAATAAAATTATTTTTATCATGTTCATCATCGATTACATCAATTAAATTTCTAACTTGCTCTCTTTTACGATCAAATTCAGATAAATTTTCACTTCTTAAAATTTCATCAATTTTATCTTCTATAGAACCTAAATAGTCTAATGTTGAATTATCTAAATCTACAAACACTTCTGATTGTTTAAAAAGATTTTTAATTTTTTTAGCTTTATTAACTACAGAAACATATTTATCTAATTCATCTTTTAATTCTTTTAGTTTAGATAAATTATCTTGACTATCCTTTAATTTTTCATTAAATTTGTTTCTTAATATTTCTGGTAATGAAGAAATAATTGTTGATATAGAAACTTTATTTTCATTAATTTCTTTTTCTTGATTCTTTAAAATTTCTTTTAATCTACTAAGTTGTGTTTTTGAATTATCAGTACTTGTATCATTTTTTAAATCACTAATTAATCCATTTTTAACATTAATATCTTGTACTTCATTTATTAATTTATCAAACTCAATAATATAATCAAGACTATCATTGTAATCCATCATTTCATTCTCATTTGAAAAACTAGTGCGATTTAATTCTAAATTTTTTAAAACATTTTCTTTTGCCTTAATAGAATTTTTTAAACTATTAATAATTATTTCAATAATTTGATCAAGTTGTTTGAATTGATTATTTGTTTTTAAATTTGGATCTATTAACTTAAATTTATTTACTATATTTTCTTTTGACAACTTCAATTTATCTAAGATGTTTTTAACTTGTTCATATCTCGTTTTATAATCTTGCTTTTGATTATATCAAGACCACACAACGGTTACTGCCATTGATATAGAAACAATGGCCGCAAGCCCAGAGCTTGTGAACATTGTTCATTTTTTATTATTTTTAATCATTTTTACCTTACCTTATTTTATAACCTTAATTATTTAATTTTTAACAAATATAAACTTACTTTGTAATTTTAAAAATAGTATATCAAAAAAAAAAAAAAGAACTTCAAAAGTGAAATTCACCTTTTTTCGTAATTTAACATAGGTAGTTTTCTTTTATGCCTACATAATATATATATTAGTAATTTTTGATTCTATTTTTCACTTTATAATCAAAAAATAAAAATATGTTTTTAATTTCTGTAAAATAGATTACAGTAATGCGTAAAAGTAAAAAATATTTAAATTTTTAATTTTAAACGTTGAAAACCAAAAATTTAAATATTAATTTTTTAGTGTTAGTTAAAAATCATTTTATTATTTTTAAAAATATATAAATAAATTTTTTATTCAAAAACTTGATACTTTTAATTAAAAAAATGTGGATTTGATATCATAAAAAACTTTTTTCACTAAAATTAAGGCTTTTTTAAAAAAATATGTATAATAATTAAATATAAAAAGACCAAAAATATTAGGAGTAAAAATGACAAAAAAAGAATTCATTATCGAAGTTGCCGATAGATTAGAAATGAAATCAAAAGACGTAGAACAATTTTTAGATGCATGTGTTTTTGTGCTTAAAGAACAATTAATTGCTGAAGATACAGTTAAACTTGCTCAATTAGGTATTTTCTCAACAGTTGTAAAACCACAACGTACAATAACAAATAGATTTACAAAAGAATTACAAGTTGTTCCTCAAAAACGTGTAATTAAATACAAACCATCAAAATATCTACGTGATTTAATTGATTTAAAAGCTTAATATATTTAATATCCCAGGAAATTCAAGAGTTAATTCTCTTGAATTATTTTTTATATCTTGATAATTAATTGACTTAATATTTGAATTATTATAAATAGAGTCAAGATAATTGATATCTACAAAATAAAATTCGTTATGATGTGAAAAAAATAAAATTAAGAAAGAAATACCTCCGTTTAAATGTATTGATTTCAAATATTCAAATTGATGTTTTTTAATGTTATCTAAAGAAAAGCGATCTATATTAACACTTTTAGCTTCAAAACAAATAAATTTTCCGTTATAACAACCAATATAATCTACCGTGCTTTTTCTTGTAACTTTCGCATCTAATAATCTACTTTTCTTATAATCTTTTTCTACTCCTTTAAAAACTATACTAAGGGATTTCTTTTCAATAAATGCTATATTATTTTGTCATAATCAGGAAATCGTCTTATTTATAACACTTTCCAAAAACATTCCTCTATTCTTATTATTTAACATAACTATAATATGCTAAATTTTAAAAATAAAACAAAAAAAGAAAAAATAATCAGTTTTTAATGTATAGAGGCGACCCATAAAAATCAGTTAAATTAAAAATTTGAAAAATACATATGACTAAATTTAGTAAAAAATAACGCTCCAGTAATAATATAAGTTAGGTGAATAAAATTTGACACAAAACTCATATTAATTTTTTATTGATATGAGTTTTTTTCATTTTAATTTATTAAATTATATATTATATTAACACCGAAAATAATATAACTCAAATTATA
>NZ_JAOPHP010000026.1 GCF_025515455.1 Mycoplasma sp. CSL7503-lung
TATAATTTGAGTTATATTATTTTCGGTGTTAATATAATATATAATTTAATAAATTAAAATGAAAAAAACTCATATCAATAAAAAATTAATATGAGTTTTGTGTCAAATTTTATTCACCTAACTTATTAAATAATTACGAGTGTTTTTTATCTATAAACGAGGGTAAATTTCACCAAGTAAAAAGAATGTTTTTAAAATTTGGCTTAGAAGTTGTTTATTTAAAAAGAATAAAATTTGGTAATTTGAATTTACCTGATGATTTAGAAAAAAGTGGATATATCGAGATAAAAAAACATCAAATAATATAAATGGTTATTTAATATATTATAATTTAAATATATAAACATATTTAATAAAGGGGTTTTATGAAAATAGTTGAAGATTATATGAATTTTGATTCTTATAAGTTTATAACAGATCAAACAGTTTATCCTATTTTTAAAAACGCAATTGATGAAGCGTTTTCGGATGAATCATCAATAAAGAAAATGAATAATAATAAAAAAACATCAATAATACTTTTTATACTTTCTGCATTTGCGTTTTTACTTGGGGTTTTGTTACTTTTTGTGATAGGATTTCAAAATGGAAAAAGCACTAATTTTATTGTATTTTTAGTTTTTTTAATTCTAAGCGTTGTGTTAATGTTTGTTGGAATTATTATATTTTGAAAATATAAAAAAACTTTAAACACATTAATATCTAAAATTAGAAGTTCAATTGACGTTGAAAAAATATACAATAAATCTTTTAAAAAGGTAAATAACGGTATTAATTATTTATCAACAAAAACAAATGTAGAAAAATTTTTAGATACTGAACAATTTAGCAAAAGTGAAATATTAGATAGTTCGCTTGATGGTGAAGAAATTATAACTTTTAATTATGATGTTCCAAATGATGCTAGAATTGTTGAAAAATCAAAACAAAAATATTTATTAATCGATAATAAATATCCTGCATCATTCATAAATGTTGTTTATCTTCAAATAGTTAGAAACTCAAAAGGCGAAGTGGTTTCGAAAAGATATTTCAATAGAGGTGTTTTAAAAATTGATACAAGAAACTTAGGTGATAGAGCTTTTGAATTCACTTTATTCAAGGGCGGAATATTCAGTAAAAAACCAATAAAATTAGAAAATAAAGAATTTAACAAGAAAATAAGATTAGTATCTGATGATGAATTAAAGGCAAGACAAATGTATACTCCGCTTTCAATGGAATTATCGGTTAAAAGAGTTGAGGACATTAATGGTTCAATAGTTAATTCTATGTATGTAACTTCAACTGGTGATTCAATTTATTTTGAGTATTCTGTACCTATGAATTTTATGGAGTTAGACATTATTTCTTCTACAAATAAAGATAAAATTTTAAATTCTATGTATAATGACTTTTTATATGACACATATACTTTATATTGAATCTTATCAATAATTTATATACCAATCTACTTAGATAAATAAAACGAAAATCCAAATTATATTTTGGATTTTTTTAAATAAAAAAACCTTCTTTAGAAGGCTTGTTTGACACAAGGAAATTAAATTTCTCTCGATGTCGGCTCAAAGATATTATACTATATTAATGAATTATTTTTAGAATTTTTGAAGAAAATCTTTATATTCTGCTAAAACGTCTAGTAGATCATAAACATGAGTTTCTTTTTGTTGAATTTCTTGATAAACTTGTTCATTTGTGTTTTGTTGTAATATTATTTCTTCTTGTTCTTGAACTAAGTTTTCTTCTTTTAGTTCCACTACCTTTTCAATATTTACTTCTTTTTCTTGGTAACCGACTCTAGTTTGTTCGATAACTTCATATTTTTTGTCTTCTAGCAATTGGTTAGCTATTTTGTTTGCTATACCTTCATCTTCACAACGGATACCACCAACTGGCTCGTACACTTTCTCTTCACGTGTTTCCATTGTGTTTGCAGCACTCGCTTCACGACATGCTCTTTTGTTGCATTCTCTATTCATGATTTCTCCTTAAAAATGTTTTAATATAATATTAATTTTACTCTTTTTATCGATATTTCTTTAATAATTTTAATATTTGGTCTACTTTGTTTGTTTTTTCTCATGGTAAATCTAAATCATCTCTACCAAAATGTCCGAAATATGATGTTTTAGCATAAATTGGATGTCTTAAATTTAGAGAATCTATTATTCCTTTAGGACTTAAATCAAATGATTCCATAATTATTTTTTCAATAATTTCTTTTTTAACTGTTTCTGTTCCAAAGGTTTCTACCATTACCGAAACTGGTTGAGATACACCGATTGAATATGCTATTTGTAATTCAATTTTTTTAGCTAATTTAGCAGCAACTATATTTTTGGCGATTCAACGAGCTGCATAAGCGGCACTACGATCAACTTTTGTTGCATCCTTACCGCTAAAGGCTCCACCGCCATGTCTTGATGCTCCTCCATAAGTATCTACAATAATTTTTCTACCTGTTGAACCGGTATCTCCGATCGGACCACCTATAACAAATTTACCAGTAGGATTGATTAAAATTTTATCAGGTAATTCAAGTTTATATTCTTCTAAAACTGGTTTAATAATGTTATTTTTTATAAAATCTTTAAATTCACTTTCAACAAAATTTGCTGAGTGTTGTATGCTAATTAAAACAGTATCAACTGTTGTTTTTTGAGGGTCAGTATAATCTAGGGTAACTTGAGATTTCATATCTGCTCTTGCTCATTTAAAATCTCCGCTTACCCTTAATTCTTCTGCTTTTTTTACTAATTTATGAGCAAGTGTTATTGCTAGAGGCATAAATTCTTTGGTTTCGTCAGTTGCAAAACCAAACATAATACCTTGATCTCCTGCTCCGATTTCATCATTTGATAACTCTACACCTTGAGAGATATCTGGACTTTGTTTTTTAATGTCAGTTATAAAACTTGTCTCACTTGTATAATAATCAAATGTTTTTAAAATATTCTTTGCAATTTCAATAACATCAACTTCTGCCTGTGAATTAACTTCTCCGGCAATAAAAATATTATGACCACTTGCCATAGTTTCAATTGCCACTTTAGCTTTAGGGTCACGCATTAAATACGCGTCTAAAATTGAATCTGAAATTTGATCACACACTTTATCTGGATGACCACGTCCAACAGATTCACTTGTAAATAGTTTTCTCATTTTTTACTTCCTTTTTATATATTATGTTAGAAGCATTAGGAATTGTCGCATGTTAAGTTAATATAAATTAACTTCTGACTGACCACCTTGCTATAATTGTAGGTTGGTAATGGTTTATATCACAGTCTGAACCATTCTCTATATGCTTACGTTAAAGTTTATATATTATAACATAATTAATCTTAATTAGAAATTTTAATGTTATAATTATATTAATACAAGGGGGTTTAGTATAATGGTAGTGCTATGGTCTCCAAAACCAAAAGTAAGGGTTCGATTCCTTTAACCCCTGCCAAAATGTAATTTGTATCAAACTTATTTATATAGTTTGATTTTTTTATATAAAAAAATCAAGTAACAAATTACTTGATTTTTCACTATTATCTAAGCTTCCTTAGAGATTTTAATTAACATTGAAAATGTTTTTGGTTCGTTAATAGCTAATTCTGAAAGCATTTTACGGTTAATTGTAACGTTTGCTCTTTTTAAACCGTTAATAAATCTTGAATAACTTAAACCTTCAGCTCTTGTAGCTGCATTAATACGAGCTATTCATAATTTACGGAAGTTTCTTTTAACTTGTTTACGATCTCTAAATGCGTATGTTCATGATTTAACAACTGCTTGTTTAGCTACTTTGTAACCGATTGATTTGTGTCCAAAATATCCTTTAGCTAATTTTAATCATTTTTTACGTCTTGCTCTTGTAACTGTACCACCTTTAACTCTTGCCATAATATATTTCCTTTCTAATTTATATAACTAAATAAATTTTTACAAAATAAATTAACAAGATTAAAACATTGCTTTAAATCTTTTTAAGTCACTTTTTGACATAAGTGTAGCTTTACGAGATTGACGCTTTTGTT
Source organism: Mycoplasma sp. CSL7503-lung (assembly GCF_025515455.1). Taxonomy (GTDB): domain Bacteria; phylum Bacillota_I; class Bacilli_A; order Mycoplasmatales; family Metamycoplasmataceae; genus Mycoplasmopsis. Next base: position 4,035 of record NZ_JAOPHP010000026.1, read on the forward strand.
TTGTGGTTTTATTTTGTGCTAAGTGTGAACGGTATGCTTGTTCTCTAAGAACTTTACCTGTTCCTGTAACTTTAATACGCTTTTTTAAAGCGCTTTTAGTTTTCATTTTTGGCATTTTATTCTCCTTCTTTAGAATCGCTATTTGATGAATTTTCATCAGAAGTTTGATTCTTTTCTTTTAAATATTTAGCGATTTTAGTTTTATTTGGTTGGAGATTCATATCTAAAAATCTTTCATTCACTAATTTTGGCTCAGTTGTTTTATCTGCAATGGCTTCAACTTTTGAATAAAATCTATCTAAAACATTTATACCAAGATCTTTACGCCCTAATTCACGACCTCTTAATTTAACAGAAACTTTAATTCTATCACCTTTAAGTAAAAATTCTGTTGCTTTTTTACTTTTTGTTAATAAGTCATTTTCTCCAATCATAGGAGTCAAACGAATTTCACGATTTTGTATATTAGTTTGTTTTTCTTTAAGTTCTTTTTGTTTTTTCTTTCGATCGTATTTAAATTTACCGTAGTCCAAAATACGAGCAATTGGTTTAGGTTCAACGCTAATTAAAACTAAATCCATTTTTTGGTTTTTAGCTCTTTCAATAGCTTCTGAAGTTGACATAACACCAACTTTGTTACCTTCACTATCAATTAAGAAAACTCTAGAATATGGAATGTCTCTGTTTACATAGTGGTTAGATTTTGGTTTTTTTCTTTTGTCTTGAATAATAATAATTCTCCTTAAAATAATAAGTAAAAAAGTTTCATTCGCTCTCGCCAAAAATGTATCAAATAGATACATTTAATTGTAGCAAAACCCAAGGATATAGTCCATCAGGTGAGAAGTGATTCTACTTTCTGCAATTAAATTTTTATATTGCTTATTTATTTTATCATATTATCTAAAAAAATAAAATTCTAATTTTAATTATCTAAACTAAGATAAATTTAAATATTTTTAATTTTCGTTTTCCAACCTTCAAATATCTTTTGTTCCTTCAATTAAACCAGATTTTATGTTATCAATTTCAGTAGAGTTTAAAAGTCTTGGTAATAAATCTAAATTATAAGAAATCACACTCTTTTTATAAAAATCATTTTCTTTTATTTTAATTTTTTTATATTTTTCTATTAAATTTTTTATTTTTTCTTTTAAAAAAACTATATCGTTTGATTCTTTGTATTTTTTAGTCTCCTCTAAAATTTTTTCATCTATAGGTGTTTCTTCTGTATTTTCTTTCAATTGATCTCATTCATCTTCTTGAGTTTCTTCTTCGTTTTTTATATTTTGTTCATTTTCAATTGTTTCTTTTTCTTTATTTTCAGAATTAGGCTTATTGTTTTGAGTTTTATTTTGATCTGAAGAAGAATCTTCGATATTCTTTTGGTTTTTACTTTCTTCGATTGATTCAGATTCTACATTTTTGTTGTTATTTACTATAGAATCGGTATTAATTATTTTGTCATCTTTTTTTAGATTATCATTATTTGTTACATTATTTTTATTTTCTTTTGTTGCTGTGTTGTTTTTTGATTTTGGTTCTATTCTTTTCACATTTTTTTGATTTTTAATATCTTTTTCAAAAATTTTTTCTATTCTTTTTTCGATATTTTTACTAATTATTTCATTATTTTTATTTGTTTTGTTAGAACTAGATAGATTAGGGTTTACGCTTTTTTGATTACTTGTTATTTTATTTTGATCATTACTTAATTTATTTGCTTCTTCTTTTTTGTTTTGATTTGAACATGAAACGATGTTTATTAAAGAATATGATGAAAATATAGTCGACCCCATAAAAATAAAATATTTTTTTACTTTATTCATTAACTTTCTCCTTGTTTAATTTTTAGTTTTAAAAATTATATTAAAAAAGATAATGGTCGTAAATCTAAAAACCATACTTTAGAGTGTAAAAAATACAAAATAAAAGTTTTTAATCATGTAAAATGCATTTTTTGAAATTGGGGTAAAAATTTTTATAAAAATAAAAAATTAGATCATAAAAATTAATTATTTTTTATGATCTAATACTATATTATTTAATTTTCTTAATCAGTGATTCAAACCACTTTTGGTTATTACTATATTATGTTCTTGTTCTAGTTTTTTAACTATTTCATTCATTGAAATTCATGAGTTTTCTAATTTGATTCTAAAAAAAACTAATTGGTCATCATTGAACATATCCATTAAATTATTTTCGAAGATATAATTGATATTCTCTATATGTTTTATCGAACTATTAGCAATTTTTTGAAGGTTAGAAATATCTATATTATTTATTCTATTGGAAACATTTTCGATATCTCTAGTTATTTTTAAATTTTGTAATTCAAATCACGATTTTTTAGCACCTATGGCAGATAAAAAGTCTAATAACTCATCAATTTTTTTAGTGTAAGCTAAATATCTGTTTCTACGTTTTAGTATTTGAAAATTAAAGTCATATTTATTTAATTTTTTAATAATCATTTCAGTATTTTCGTTTGAATGAGTTGAAATTTCTAAATGATAAGAAGTTGAGTTTTTATCAGAAATACTGCCACCACCGCAAAAAACACCAGCAAAAAAACTAGTTAGTTTTTCTTCTCATTTTTTATCAATTATTTTTTTATACTCTTGATTAGAAATATAAATTTTATTTTTTAATATTTTGTAAATGGTAATTTTTAATTTATTCAACCTTGAAACAACTTTATTTAAAATATAGTTATTTTTTATTGTGATGATTTGAAAATCTTCTTTTTCTATTGCGTTAGAAAAATACAAACCATATAAAAATGATTTTATTTCTTTTGTTTTAGTTATGTTGTTTATTATTTCTTTTTTTATGGTTCAAGAAAATGAGCTTTTATATTTTTCCATTGTGTTTTTATTTTATAATATTTAGTTTTTTTTAAAAGAAAAATAAATTTATAAATAAAGTAAATTCATAAATAATAACAAAATATTATTTTTTTAATGTAAAATTAAATTGTGAGATTTATATTTTTAAAAAGAATAACAAAAATATAGTAAATTAAGAATAAAATTTGCATTAAATATGTTGTAAAAATCTTTTTTAATTTTTAAAATAATAAAAAAATAAATAATCGGCATAGTAAGGTCGTTTTTTATTCACATTATTTATATAAAAAAAGAATAAATTTAAGTTTTATGGTTTAAAAATACATTGTAAATAATATTCGAATCTAAGTTATATAATTAAGTACTATTTTTTTAATAATAATATGCTTACAAAACAAAGGAGATGTATGAAAAAGAAATTGTTCTTTTGGTCTTTTATTTCAATGTTGACTTTGCCAATTGTCTTATCAAGTAGTATTTCAGTTAACAATAAAACGGCTTATTTAAAAAAGGGTTTAGCACATATTGATGGAGCAGAAATAAATATTAGTGATTATTTGGCTACTGATTGAATGAAAGGGATACCTGACAATAGGAGTTTATTTTCATTGAGTATACCAGGAACACACGATTCAACTATGTATAATGGATGAGGTTTTTTATGAACTTTCGGAGGTTCTTTATTGGCTAAAACTCAATATTTTAGTTTTGAAGATCAATTAAAATTAGGTGTAAGAGCTTTTGATTTAAGAATGCAAAATGACGGTCGTTTAGTTCATGGTAGAATCCCATCATATCAATTTATCGATAAAGCATTTCAAGAATATGTTAAATTTTTAAAAGAGCACCCTAGTGAATTTATTATAGTTAGAATAAAAGATGAAAATTTTGACGTAAATAATAAAGGATATGCTCAAGAGGCTAATAAAATTTATCAAAAAACTATATTTAGAGACTATTATGATTATATTTATAATAAATCTGGTGAAAATGTTGATACTCTATCTAGAGAAAAAGGGTTTAATATAGGGCAATATAGAGGGAAAATAATAGTATTAAACCATTTGCATCATAAAATTAATAGAGATACAGTTGGTGGTTTTCATTTTAGAGCAATTACTGACAATTATGTTGTCCAAGATAAATATGATGGAATTAATTCTAGCGATCAAAAAGTAAAGCACATTACGGATCATTTTCAAAGAACTAATAATAAAAGTTACCGTGATAATAGATTATATGTAAATTTTACTTCATATGCTAGCGGTAGACAACCAAACACTTCATCAAATGAAGTTAATCAAAAAGTAACTGATTATATTAATAATCATAAAGAACTTTCAACACTTGGCGTAGTATTTAGTGACTTTCCTGGTCCGTCACTTATTCAATCTATTTATAGAACTAATTTTAATTACACAGACAATATAATTAATAATAATGTTTTAGGTCCTTTAGTTAATAATTTACATTTTGAAAATGTATATGATAGAGACGATAAAATAACATTGATAACATCCGAAAATCCAAAAGCATATCAAAATCTTCATATTGAATTTGATGTAGATGGCAATTTAATATCTAAAGTAATTCCTTCTACATATAATAGCAATAAATTCGAAATAAATATCGGTTATCAACTAAAACATCCGCAAATTATTAAGGTATCAGCATATAAAATGACTCCAAATGATGGTTGATTCACACAAAGGAAATACAATGAAATAAATATAGATTTGCCGGTAGAAACAAATCAATTTATTATAAATAGAAACGAATTAACTGATGCTATAAATAAACTTAAAATCGATTATAGTTATAATGAAAGTTATTCTCCTATTGTTAGATATTTAAACGACAAATTTAGCATTCCTCTTGAAAACTTAAGAAACAATGATAATTCAAAATTAAGAGAGTTAATGAATAATTTTAATTCAATCAAAAATCAAATTAATCAAGAATTACTATTGTTAAATGATATAGATGATAATTTATTATTTTTAAATACAAAAAAATCAGATATAAACAATATTTTTTCTAATCAGAAAATACATGAGATTAATAATTTAAAAAATAATGTTGTAAAAAAGATAAATGATTTATTTAATAACAGATTTAACTATATATCAAGCAACGAAATAAACGGTTTATTTTTAGAAACTGTTAAAAAAGATGAAATATCCAAAATTGTACCTAAAGTTATCGAAGAGTTTAATAAGTATAATTTCAAAAAGATTAAACAAGATTTCGGAAAAGATAATCCTGATTTTAATTTCGCAAAAGAACATTGAAATAGCAAGATTGACAAAACATTATTGATTCCAAATGAAATAATGTCTAAAATTCAAAACTCATCAAGCGTTGATGAGGCTAAATTAATTTCAAAGCAAGAATATGATGATTTAAAAGAAAAAACAAAGTCAATGCAAAATGACATTAATAACGCAAAGAAAAATATTATTGAAATTAAAACTTTTTTAAGTGATGATGAAAATTTAATTTTCAAAGATATTTTTAAGGATGAAATTATTGAAAATATCTCAAATCTTGATTCTACAAATTCAATAATAGAATTAGTAAATTCATATAAATCAAAATTAAATGAATTAAAACAAGAGATAAAAAAAGCTGAAGATTATGATTCAAAAAATAATTCTCTTAATAATTTAAATAATAGAAATTTTCAAAATGCTTTAAATGAAATTAGAAATAAAATAAATGATCTAAATTCCTTTTTAGATCTAGATTACATAAACAATAAAAAGGAACAAATAGTTACTTTATTTGAAAAAGCTAAAAAATCAAATGATCTTTATTCTTCGGTATTTAAAAGAATAAATAATAGCAATAAGTTGTTTGAAGAATGAAAAGAAAAATTAATTTCAAGACTAAATAATATTTTTGATATTAATGAAAACAATTTAGTTAGTTTTATTAAAAATTTAGATAACTTTGAAGAAGAAAATTTCTTAGATAAATTGTCTAATTTTGAGGATTTAAACTCTTCACAAAAAAATCATTTATCTAGCGAAATTAAGAAAACAATTGATATTGATACTTTAAAAAATAAATTAAACGATGCAACTTTATTAAATAGAAAAATGAATCAATTAAATGAATTATTTGTTGAGTTTGAAAATTATGACTCAGAAAAAGGTTATAAACTTCTTGAACGAGAAAAACAAATTGAGTTTTCAAATAAATATAATGAAATTAAGCAAAGAATAACTCAAAATATTAATAGTGAAGCTGTAAATGGTGATATTAATTTTTTAAACAATTATGCGTTGATTTTTAACGGCGAAAGTGTAATATCTAATTTAAGAGAGAAAATTACTAATTCAAACAAATTATACGAATTTGAAAAAAATAATTTAAATACTATTTTAAATAATGTCGATAATAGCGAAAAGCTTCGAGAAATTAAAGAAAAAATAAGTTTATTAGAGGAAAAGAATATAAAAAACAATGATAAAAATATATTCAAACAGCTTTCGAATGAACAAAGAGAAAATGCATTATATGAATTAAATAATTCTATAGATGAAGAAAATTATCTTTTAAATAAGCAAAAATATTTAAATTTAGATAATTCAATTATAATTACCGAGAAACTTTTTAAAAATATAGAAACAATTAAATTAGAAGATTAAGTTAGGTGAATAAAATTTGACACAAAACTCATATTAATTTTTTATTGATATGAGTTTTTTTCATTTTAATTTATTAAATTATATATTATATTAACACCGAAAATAATATAACTCAAATTATA
>NZ_JAOPHP010000027.1 GCF_025515455.1 Mycoplasma sp. CSL7503-lung
ACATTTAGCTGACCATTACTAATAAATTGATAGGTTTAGAAGTTAAGATGTATTTAAGACATTTTAATGAATTATTAATTACTATTCAGTTTTCAAAGAATAAGCCCAGAAGGGCATTTTTTTATGCTATTAAATTAAAAATATAATTTATAATTTAATAGCATAAAATAGGAGAAATAAATAAAAGATGGCATATATTTTATTCGCTTTATTTGGTATATTATTAGTATTTTTAATTATAGTTACTATTTTTTTTATAAAATCAATTTATATAGAGAGAAGTTCAAAAAGAAACCAAAAAATAACAAACGAGATTAGTAGATCTGTGTACGAAAACGAAACAAATTTAACTAGATTAAAACTACTATCAAAAAATAATAATACATATGAAAAAATGTATAGTGAATTAAATGTTTATTACAATACTTTAATTAAATATTCAAGTATTTTGAAAGATAATTTAGAAAATTCTAATAATTATATTAGAGATAGAAAAACTAAGGAATTATTTAAAGTCAATATTGTACTTAAAAAAAATTTAAAAAAATTTAAAATCAACGAATTAAAGGCTAAAAATATAACTATAGATTTTCAAAAAACATATGAAAACATTGATGAATCTGTATCTAGAATAATTCAAGTTTGTGAATATCTAATGAAACGATTAGAATCTTTTGTTAATTTAAATTTCCAAACCGTTAATTATATCTTTAAAGAAGTTTTAAAGCTTAAGCGTGAAACAAAAGCAATTCTTGATAAAAAAACAAATTCAAATATAAATGATTTATTTATAATTGCAAGCGAAAAAGAAAAACATCTTTTTGAATTGTTTAAATTAGAAAACAATCATTTAGCAATAGAATATATGCTTTTTGGTCCCTTATTAAATTTTATAAAATCACAAAATGTATTTAGTAACGAACAGAGTAAAGTTATTGAAAAACACCTTAAGGAAATAAAAAACACTTGACTTGACAACAATTTCAACACTAAACTTTTGATTGATAAAATAAGAAGTTTATATTTTTATTTAAGTAATGTGTTTGTAGAATTTAAATTTAAATCTATCATCGATGATTTTAAAAAGAAAAATAACGAATCTATAATTAATTATATTTTTAATTTAATAGAAACTAAAAAAGATGAAATTTCTAAATTAAACCTAGAGTCTAGAAAAAGAATGAAAGATGAGTTAAGTTTTTATTATGAAAAATTAAAAATATTCACAAAAGAAACAGATAATAACAATTATTTATCCAGTTTAGAAGATTTGGTAAGTTCGTTTAAGGAATTAGAAAGAAATGTTTATTTAATTTTATTAGAAAATACAAAAAATAGTACATGTGATATTAAGAATGAATTAAGTAATATTGAAAATTTATATTACATTGTAATTCAACATAAGTTTTTACCAAAAAATAATAATACATTAATGATTACAGATAGTTTAGAAAATTTGTATAAAAATATTCAAAAAAAAACAGATAAAAATAATTTAACTGAATGGATAACTAACATTGAAAAGTTAATTATTTTTATTGGCGAAAATATCGAATATAAACAAATGTACGAGAAATTAATCGAATATGTTATTGATAATAAAAAATATAATGATAAAATTCAAGTATTAAAAAGTTTTTTATTAAGTGCTGAAAATAACATTAAAAATTCAGATTATAAAGCTGCTTATAAAATAATGAAAAAATTTATTTTAACACAATAAAAAGGGGAGAAAAATGTATAAAAAAATTTTAATTAGATATGGTGAATTAGTTTTAAAAAAGAAAAACAGAAAGACATTTATAAATCAATTATCAAATAATATTACACATATAGTTGGTCAAAAACCTAAAGTAGAATTTGATAGAATGTATTTAGATTATAGCGAATTAGCCCTTGAGAGATTGCAATTTGTATTTGGAATAAGTTCTTACTCACCAGTTATAGTTACTGAAAATAATATTGATAATTTTAAAGATGAAGTTTTAAAGCTGGTTAAAAGTGATTCTAAAACCTTTAAAATTGAAGCAAGACGTAATTTTAAAGGTTTTGAATTTAATTCGTCTAATATAAATAATATTTTAGGTACTCACGTTCTAAAAAATACAAATTTAAAAGTAGATGTTCATAATCCAGATCAAACTTTTTATGTTGAAGTAAGAAAAGATCAAACGTATATTTTTTCTAATTATATTGAAGCTTTAGGTGGGTTACCAGTAGGAGTTTCAGGGAAAGTATTGCACTTAATTTCTGGTGGTTTTGATTCTCCTGTAGCTGCTTTTGAATTGATGAAAAGGGGTTTAAAAGTTGATTTTTTAACTTTTATGACACCGCCGCAAACTGACCAAAGAACAATTGATAAAATAAAAACTTTAGTTAATACTTTATCAAATTATCAAGTTACATCAAATTTATTAATTGCAGATTATTCATTTTTGATGAATTATATATCGTTTGTTTCTAATGAATCATATAAAATAACTTTAATGCGTCGTAGTTTTTATCGTATTGCTGAACAAATAGCTAAAAAACATAATATTTTAGCTATTTCAAATGGTGATAATTTAGGACAAGTGGCTTCACAAACTTTGGAATCAATGTACACAATAGGAAGTTCAAGCTCTTTACCAATTTTAAGGCCATTATTAACATTTGATAAAAATGAAATTATTAAAGTAGCAAGATTAATAAAAACACATGATACTTCAATAATAAAAGCTAATGAAACATGCGAATTATTTGCTCCTAAAGAACCTGTTACTAAACCTAAAATAGATGTAGCTTTAAAATTAGAACAAGAACTTAATCAAATTCCTACTTTAGAATCTGAATTATTAGAATCTAAAATTGAACATATTAAAATTTCTATTAATTTAAATAAACCAAGTTAGTACTTGGTTTATTTAAATTTTCCCCTCTCAAGTGGGTTTAGGGAGGGAAAAATGAAAAAAACTGATCTTACATTTTCTGAATATTTTAAAAATTGAATTACAGTGTATAAAAAAGGTTCGATAACTAATATAAGTTATAGCAAATATGAATTAACATTAAAGTGAGTTAATAGAATTTCTCCGAATTTAAAAATGAACGATTTAAATAGACTAGAATATCAAAAAATACTAAATGAATATGCTTTATACCACGAAAGACAAACAACTATGGATTTTCACCACCATCTAAAGGCGTGTTTGTTGGATGCTTTTGACGAAGGTTATTTAAGTAATGATCCGACACGAAAAGCGGTGATTAAAGGTATTCCGGAACGTAAAAAGAAAATAAAATTTTTAAGTCAATTTGAGTTACAATCTTTAATAAAAAAATTAAAAATACAAGGTTCTATTAACTATGATTGATTAATCTTACTTATTGCAAAAACAGGATTAAGATTTTCGGAAGCTTTAGCATTAACTCCAGCTGATTTTGATTTAAATAAACAATTATTAAACATAAACAAAACATGAAATTATAAAGAGTCTAAAGGGTTTGCACCAACTAAAAATAAAAGTTCTATTCGTAAAATCCAACTAGATTGATTAACAGCTTCACAATTTGCGTTTATGATTAAAGATTTACCAATTGATAAACCAATTTTTATTAAAAAAAGCGGCAGAATATTTAATTCAACAATAAATGATATTTTAGAACGACGTTGTAAAAGCGCTAATATACCTGTAATTACAGTACATGGACTTAGGCATACTCATGCTTCTATTTTGCTATATGCCGGAGTTTCGATAGCTTCAGTCGCAAAGCGGTTAGCTCATGCGAGCATGAATACAACAGAAAGAGTTTATTTACATGTTATTAGTGAATTAGAAAATAAAGACATTGACTTAGTAATGAGATCTATATCTAATCTTTATTAATTTATGAAAACCCACTAAAAAAAGTAACATTAAGTTACTTTTTTACAATCGATTCTAAAAAGCTTTTAATACATTTTTTAGAATTAACACCTGAAATGTTATATTTATTACCACCTCTAACGTCTTTTTGAAAGTTAAGTTCGCAAAAACTATAATATTCACTTAATATATTAGGATTATCTTTTAAATTTTCGTTAATTGCATTATAAATATCATTTAACTTCAAAAGTTTATTGCTATCATCGGAGTTATTATAATCGTTTATTAAATTTGCTATTTGTTCAACACTTAATCCGGTAGCTTTAGAAAATGAATTATATTTTTCATTTATTTCACTTTGAGTTCTTTCGTTAAGTTTTTGTAAAACAACATTTTTAAGTTCATCAACATTTTTAAAATTATATATATCTATGTTTGATTTTATATATTCCTGGTCATTATAATTATATTTCGATAACAAATAATCAATATCTTCGTTTTTAATTTTTTCATCACTTTCATTTTTTGATATTTTTTGTTCTAAAAGTTCATAATCATATGTTTCGTCTGGTTTTTCTGAAAAAAATGATTCACTAGGACTTTCTAAAAAATAATCATTAGTTACATTATAGATGTCATAATAGTCATAATCGCTAGATGAGTCAGTTATTTTAAGGGTATCTCTAATTTCTTTTGCTCTACTTCTTATTGTGTCAATTTTTCTTAAAATTTTACCTGTATCATCCAAATTAAAAATATTTTTAACATCATCAACTATTTTGTTTTTATCGTCGATATCAAGATTACTAAATTTAATTCATGTTTTTAATAATATGTCAGCATAATTTTTGAAATTTTTAGCATCCTTTATTATTTGTGTTTCTTTTTTTGTTTCTATATATTTTTGAATAGCTTCGTTTAATCGATCTGGAATTTTATTGTAATCATTTTTAAAGCCTATTTTTTTGCTAATTTCACTTATTTTAATAAAGTTTATTTCCATTTGTTCTTTTATTATGTTTGGTTTTAATTCTAAAAATCAAATGCTACTTTCATCACCACTATTCTGATTGGCATATTTTTTTAAAAGCTTTTTCTAAAAGAAATTTCATATTGGCACCTTGACGGAAAAATCTTATTTTACCATACTCTTTAGGTCTTCATATTTCTCTTTCTTTTTGAGTTTGTAATAAAACTCTATTAGTTCTAGAGATTGCTTGTATCAGTAAATAGTCTTGATTTATGTTTTTGTCAAAATAAATTGTGTCAATGTATTTTGAATCATAACCGGTTAATAATTGATCGACAACAATTAATAAATCTAATTTTTTAGAATAATCATCTTTAGATCTTATTTGATAATTTATACCTTCTTGTTTTAATCTTTTTAAAATATCTTCTTTATACTTATCTTTTATTTGATCTATTTTAAAATTTGTATTGAACATAGTGTTATAATTTTTTAATAATTTATTGTAAAATTCACTTCTTTCAATAACGCCTTTTTCTGTGTTAGATTCACTAAAATCGAACAATAAAGTAAAATTAATCTTATATTTAAGTTCTTTTAGTTTTTCTTGAAAAATATTATAGTATTCTATAGCATCATCTTTACTTTCTACAGCAAAAAGTGAACTATATAAACCACCATGGTTTTGCTTATTTTGGATTGTTTTTTTTAATTAATTTTTCTACTATTCAATTTTTATAAGCTTTGTTATTATAAAAATTATTTTCATATAATTCTTTTTCTATTTTTAATGATTTTTCTATGTTGTAATCATTAGTATTGATTAATGTATCGTATTCATCTGTATCTACATTGCCATAATTTTTAAATTTAATGTTATATTTATCTTCTATTATTTTTTTACTTTTTTCAATTTCTTCAAGGTCATCTAAACCTGATTCGTTTTTCTCAATTAATTGTTTGTATTCGTGATAAAGTGATTGTAAATCATATTCTTCTGTTTTATTTTTTTGGACATCTAAAATATTAGAAGTATTTGTGAATAGTTTGACTAGATATTTAGGGTAATCAACAAATATTCTAAATGGTAAAACTTTTTTATCTTTTATTCCGTCTTTAATTGTGTAACTATGTATTAAACTGCCAAAAATATCGTTAGTAGTTTGTTTTTCGAAATTATTATTAACATCATCGTTAATTATAGGTGTACCAGTGAATCCAATAAATTTAGAATTCGGAAACATTTCTTTGAAACTTTCGAATTGTATACCATCAGTAGATCTATGAGCTTCATCAAATATAAAAATAAAATCTTTACTTTTTGCTTTATTACTTTCTATTACAGAGTCTTTTTCGCTTTCGTACATTTTATTAATTTTTTGTATTGAAGTTATTATTATTTTTTGATTATTAATAAAATCGTTAGAGTTAAAATCATTTTTACCTTTTACCTCTTTTTTTAGTTTATTGGTATTTTTTGTTGAGACTATTTCAATATCTAATGAATTATTTGAAAATTTTTTGTATTCATCGTTAGTTTGGCTAGATAATGCTATTCTATCAACAACCATGAATATTTTTTTATTGTTATACTTTTGTTTTAAAAGTTGAGCTAATTTAAAACTTGTTAGTGTTTTACCGGAACCTGTCGCATGTCAAACATATCCTATCTTATTTTCACCATCATCATTTCGATATGATTTTTCAATTCTTTCTAAAATATTATGAATTGCGTGGTATTGATAGCTTCTAAGTAAAAATAATTTGTCATTTTCTAAGTTTTCAACTGTATATTTAGATACCATATCATGTATGGTTGGGATGTTAAAAAAGTATTTAACTACTTCATGTCACTTATGAACCGGTTTATTTTCTTTATCTTTAGAATTTCAAGTTGTAAAATATAATCAATCATTAATAAAATTATCTGGAATGTTTTTTTCATCAGTTTGGTTCGGAGTATAAAACATTTTATTTTCTGACATAACAGAAAGTATTTGAACAAAATTAAGCATTGTTAATTTTTTCTTTATGGAATTAAAATTAGATATACGTTTTTTGTAATTTTTAATTTGTTGAACTGCGTCTTTTATATTAGAATTTCTTAGTTTTAGTTCAATTAGTAAAACCGGAATTCCGTTAATTAACAATATGATATCTGGTATTATGCCATCAACATCTTCAAATTTAATTTGTCTTGCAATTTGATAAATTGGATCTTTGGTATTTAAAAAATTTCGAGGGTTTGAAAACAAAATAGGTTTAACGTATTATTTCACAATTACACATTTATTTTAAAGGGATCAACCTGCTTTGATTTCAGAGTCTCAAAATTTCCTACACTATCGTTATTTCCTACTATTTTATGATTGTTGCCGCCATTTTTAAATAAAACCAAAGAATATTTTTTATTATTTCCTTGATCTTTAAAATAATCAATTGGTGGCAATGAACCGTATTTTAAAATTCCATTTGTTATTTCTGTTAATTTTTTATCATGTAGTTGTTCTAGAATTCTATCAATATGTTCTAATGTTAATTTATATCCATCTAAGTAGTTTGCATTTATATTATTAAGAATATTACATCAGTTTTGTTTTAAATCTTGCTCAGTTTTATCGTAGATTGTTTTAGTGTAGTGGTTTTTAGAAGTTTGATTTAATGATTCAGTGTTTTTGTCAACTCTATAATTTTGTTCTAGTTGTTTTATTATTGCTTCTTCTAATTCTTTTTCCGAATTAAATCCAATTATATTTAAGTTATCTTTATTGTTCATTTTTATTCTCTTCTTTCTAAATTGTAGGTGATGTTCATATGAAAAAAAATCTTTCAAAAATAGTCCCTTTTTTCATTAATTCATGATTCTTTTGTATATCTGTTGAGTTCTTTGCATATTCATTAAAAATATAAATAATATCATTTACAGATGGGCCTGAAATTATATCCATTGTTTCATATTGCGAAAACATACTTCTGGCATCTAAATTACTAGTACCTACTCAGGCTATTTCATCATCAATAACTCCTGATTTTGAGTGTAAAAAGTGATCGTTATATATTTTAACTTTCATCCCTAATTCTACCAATTGTTTAATTTGTCATAAACCTACCTTATAAACAAGTTTTTTATCTGGCAATCCTGGAAAAAAAATGGTAACTTCTACGTTGTTTTTAAGAGCTAAAACAATTTCTTTAAACATAGCATCTGTTATTGAAAAATATGGTGTAGCAATTTTAATTGATTTTTTAGCCTGACCAAAAAGTTTTATTCAAACTCTTTCTGCATTTGAGTAATCGCATGATGGTGAATCAAAAATTAAAATAGATTCATTTTGCCCTTTTTGTTCTTTACTGAATTTATGTATATAATTATTAATTTCTAATTTTTCTCTTGTTATTATTTCTCAAAATTTAATAAAATGAATGTTATAAGCATTAACATATTCACCGGTTATTTTATAATTTAAGTCAATTCAATGTCCGTATTTTGGAGATAATGATGCGTATTCATCGGAAATATTATTACCTCCTGAAAATACTTTTTTAGAGTCTATTATTATAAATTTTTGATGATTTCTGTAAAAAGACTTATGAGTTATGAAAGGATAGTATATTTTTGCTATAAAACGAACCTTAACACCAACTTTATTAAGTTTTTTTAATTCTTTTTTTAACTTAGGGAATGCACCAAAATCATCAATTAATCATTTAATTTCTAATCCTTCTTTGGCTTTTAATTTAATTAAATCTATAAATTCTCTTGAAATTTCACTTTTTTTAATTATATAAGTAATTATTAAAATACTTTTTTTTGCATTTTTTATATTTTTTTCTAAAGAATCATAAAATCTATAACCTTCTTCATAAAATTTATAATCAGCATTAAAAAGAGTATTATCGGTTATATTTTTTAGTTGATTTAAGGTCGGGTTGTTGCTTTCTATTTTGTCAATTTGATCTATTTTATTCAAGTTGTAACCATCTTCTTCTATTACTTTTAATTCATTTTTGTTTGGTTTGATTTTTCCTAAAGTAAAAAAAATGGCCACGCTAAAAATAGGTAAAATTATCATTAAAAATAGTCATGATAGTTTAATTTGCGAATTTCTTTTTTGAAATGCTATAACCAACACCATTGCTACATTTAATAGATAATTTGTTCAAATAAATAAATGAACATAATTGGAGTTAATATTGTAGATTAAAAAAGAAATTCCTACAAAAAAACAGCTTATGAAAATAAATTGAGCAAATATTATTAATAATCTATATAAATTTAACTTTCATATCATATTTATATTATATAAAAAAATAAACTATTACTTAGTTTATTAGTATAGTTTATTTTTTGTATCCTTTACCATCACGAATTCTACCGTTTTCTCCATGAATGTAATATGTTCCATTGTATTTTTTAGCTAGATCTCTAGCGTATGGGATAGCTTCTTTTTGGGTATCAAAAGTTATAGTTGCTTTTTCAGCACCTTCTCTATATACTCTTCATTTACCTTTTTCTCTATCTAATGTTATGTGTCAAACTGGTTTTAATTCTTTTTTTGTTGTTTCACTTGTTTTTGTTTCTTTAGCCATTTTTATTTATCTAACTCCTCTATTCTTTCGATGTGTCTTCCACCTTCGAAATCTGTTTTTAAATATTCATCAATCATTTTAATTGCATCTTCAGTTTTTAATTGTCTACCACCAAACACTAGAACATTTGCGTTATTATGTTGTTTTGCTAAGTGAGCATCTTCAACTGAAGTAATTCTAGCAGCTCTTATGTGTTTATGTCTATTTAGAGCGTATGAAATTCCAAGTCCTGTACCACAAACCCCAATTCCGAAGTCGGGTTTACGGGAGTTAATATATTCAGCTAATTCATTACCTTGTGTTGCATAACTAACTTTATTTACTCCATTATCTGGACCTAGATCAACTGTGTCGTAACCTAAAAATCTAACATATTCTTTAAGTTGTTCTTTAAGTTCAAAACCTGCATGATCAGAAGCTAAGGCTACTACTTTTTTACTCATATTTGCTCCTTTTATATTTTAATTAAATTTATCTTTTTAAATTATACTAAATTAATATTTTAAATTATTAATAAATTATTTTATTTTTTGGGGGTCTGAAAACAAAATAGGTTAAAGCCTATTTTTTATTTTTCTCTTTTTTAAAAGAGTTTTGGAAAAATACAGAAAATCTAAAGGAGTTGAAATGAATTTATACAAAATTTGAAATCAAAATAA
>NZ_JAOPHP010000028.1 GCF_025515455.1 Mycoplasma sp. CSL7503-lung
TGCTGTTTTAAAATCGGTTTGATCAATAATTTTGCAATATTTAACTTTTTGTTCAAATGTAAAATGTTTGGACATAAAAATAACACTCCTTTATTTTGGAGTGTCAAATTTTTTTCACCTAACTTAATAATGTTATTTATTGTGTTTTTGTATCATTATTTTTTATTTCTTTTTTTGAAGAATATTACTGCAATTCCTGCTAGTATTAAGGCACCTAGCGAACCTAAAACACCACCAACTATTGCACCTGAATTATTTTTTGGAGTATTTTTGTTTTCTTTTGTGTTCGGTTTTTCTGTGTCAGGTTGATTTGTTGGAGTTTCAGAAGAATCTGTTGTTTCGTTATTTTCTTTGTTTGTTTCAGGTTCTTTTGTATCATTACCTTGCGAAATTTCAGGAACTAATGATTCATCAATATCATCGATAATATCTTCTGTTGTATCAGCATCGCTTGGATCAATTTCAATAATTTTTGAACGCAATTCACTATATTTTGCATCTATTTTATCGATTAATAATTGAATACTTTCTTTTGTAGCATCTTCTTTATTAACTTCTTGTTCAGTTTCGTCGATTAAATCTTGCATTTGTTGAGTTAATTCTGGGAAACGTAAGTAGTATTTATCAATAAATTTATATCCTCTTTGGTCTTTATGTATTTCGTATTTTCTTGTTAATTGACCTTTTTCGGATGCGACTAATTTTGAAAATAGGTCATTAAATTCTTTATCTAAATTATTAAACTCTTCTACGGTAGTATTTGAATCGCTTAATTTTTGTTTCATTTGATCAACTTTTTCTTTTAAAACATTGTATGTTTCAGGGGTATAGTTGTTAGATTTTAGCGAATCAAACTTAGCGATATCTAGAGTTACTGATTGTTTTTTGTATGGTAAAGTAACTAATTTAGATTTTTTATCATTGTATTCTGATTCAAGAGAATTTACCATTTCTTCAGTTAAATTATCTTTATCTTTTAGAGATTCAACAATTTGATTTACTACAAATTGATATGCATTAAATGATTCTGTTGTATACAATTCATCTTCGTTTGAAAGCACATTTGTCATTATTTGATCTAATTTAGTAGAGTCAAATTTAGTTCTTGCACTTGTAGATATTTTTTCTAATGAGTTTTTAATAGAATCTATAGTTGATTGTCTAATTTGTTCAGATTTTAGTGTTTCTTTAGCAATTATTTCTAATAAATCATAACTATCTTTATCTGCTTTAATTCATGTTTGATAGTTTGCTGGTTTTGTGTTTACTAAGTTTTGTAATTGATCTTTGTTTGTGTTTTCTGTTTGTTTTTGAGCGATTGGTATTATTTCAACAATAGAAGGTGTTTTATCTTGTCATGAAATATCAAATGAGACAACTTTTTCATCTCCTGATAAAGGAACTTTAAATTCTACAATGTTATTTGTTAATTTACCTAATTCTTTTTCTGAGTATTGTTTTGTTAAAGTGTTGTATACTTTAACTTTGACAGTTGAACCCGAATTATCTCCTTGTGTAATAATTCTAACATCGGCCGCATCGTATCTTCCTTTGTTAACAATATATGTTAGGTTACCATTTTTGTTTGCAGGTGTATAGTAACTACTTAAATTACCATCTATTGTTTTGTCTATTACATGAGCAGCATCTGTTTCAACGTAATTTGTACCTGTAAATTTAGGATTAGTATTTAAACTTATGTATTCAAAGTCGTTTACAACTATCTCATTAAATAATAAAGCACGAGTTGGATAATTTGCTTTAACTAAAAGTTTGATATATCTTGCTTTTGCGTTTTCGATATTTGTATTACCTCATCATCTTACATTTGGATAGTTTGAATCATTTTCACCTGAATTAATTTTAGATAAATTAGAATCTCTATCTGCATCAGTAACATCATCGCCTATTGTGAATGCTAATTTTCAGTCTTCAGCGTTATCACTATTTGTTGTTGAATATAATACATCTAAATCTCTTGGATAATCAGCTGTTCCGTCTGTTGCATATAGTTTAAGTGATCTTAAATCTATTTCTTTTCCTAAATCATATACAGCAACATTTCCTTTAACAGGTAAACCACCAAATTTAGTTGTAGTATTAACGTTTCTATCGAATTCTTTATGAGAATTTCTTTCGTCACCTCAACCGTTATTAATTGAAATATCAGATTTAATTAATTTTCCGAATATTTTTTCTCCTTGTAAAACAAGGTTTAATGATTTAAAACTAAATGTTTTTGATTCTGTAGATGTATTTTTGAATTTAATAAATCTAAATCCTAATGAATCTTTCAATGTGCTAAGGTCATCTATTTTAGTTCATGTGTAACCATCTTTAGAGTATTGTAATTCAACTCCATCTATTTTTGTATATTCTCCTGTAATACTACTAAATTCTAATATATCTTGAACATCAATACCGATTTCTTTATCGGCTTCAAGTGTTAAGTTGTGAGATTCATTATGTTGAGTTGCATGTATTAATTGGAATCCAACACTTGATTTTGTTGTTCCAAAATCATTTGTAGTAGCATCTTTAAGAAGATATCTATTGTCTAGTGTAGCCGAATCGTTTCCAACTTTAAATGTTCCGATTCTTCATCAAACATTTCTGTTTGATTTATTTTTAACTCTAATTCTTTTTGCTTTTACATTTCCTGTAAAGGTTTGTGTTTTGTCGCTATTACCACTTTTTTCTCCAAATTTTTGTCATTGTCCATTTTCTGTTTCGTATTCAATGTCAAAGTTTGTTAATATATCACCACTTGCGGAGTTACCTTGTTGTAATAAAACTTTTGTGATTGTTCTGCGTTCAGGTAATGTAAAAGTTAATGTTGCATCAACTGAAATAGCGTCATTAGATGAAGCTCCTTGGTAGTTTTTTGTTCAAAATTCAGTGGCTTGATTGTTATCAAAAAGGACGTTTGGATTTGTATTTTGATTAGTTGTTCTTACTTCTCTATTTCCACCGTTTTGACCGTCATATTTTAAATCTGTGTATCAACCATTTTCTAATTCTGACTCTTTAGGTTGGTTAATTACTAAATTAGTAACACGTAATCATGCTCCAAAAGTTTCTGTTTGGTTATTAACAACTCTAACACCAACAACATTTTCTATATTTAAATTATCAATATATACAGGTTCAAAAGGACCGCTTACGTCGTTTCTTGTTATACTTGTTTGTCCATTAAGGTCAGTTCATTCACCATCTTTTATTTTGTATTGGATTTTAAAGTTTTTAAAGTGGTCGTTTCTATCTCCCATTTTAATAAACAATGTTTTTAATGTAAAAGGTGTTGAAGCTGTTGCTCCGAAATAATCATCTTTAACAAATCTTGAATCAGTTCCATCGTGAGCAACTTTTCAAATTTGTTGTCTTTGGTTTGAGTAATCAAAGATATTACCTGCAGGTCCTTCTACTTGAACAGTTCTATTTGTATCGAACTCAAATGTTAGTTTATCTGGGATTAAAAGTTCAGAGTATTTTTTAGATAAAGCTGCTTGAAGCGATCTAACAAATGGTTGAATGTGTTGAACACCCACTTCTGCAGTTTCGAAGTGATCTAAATATCAGAATTTGTGTGTTTTAGATTCGGAAACTTTGTTTAAAGCTTGATTGTAATGGTCGATAAAGTTAAATGTGTCTTTGGCTTTATAATCTTTTAAAGCATCAATGTATAATGAAACACCTTTTGATAATTCTTCGAATGATTGAAGTCAATAAATAATTTGTTCCTTCATTTTTTCGTTAGATTTACCATTTAACATAATGTTTGAGTATTTATTTAAGTCATTAAAAATTGTTTGAATTTCATTTAATTCTTCATCAGTATATGAATCGTTATTTAATTTAGATTTAAATTCATTTAGTTTATCTTTAATATCTACGGATTCTTGTAATGCTACAACACGACCATCCATATTTTGGTTAATCATGTGTTTTGAAAGTTCTCTGAAGGCATTTGACTCTTCATCATCATGTTGTTTGTTATCTAGAACATATTTAAATGATGCTTCGTAAGATTTTTCTGCTTCTTCATCGGTTTGTCAAATATTTCAAGTGTAATCTGCTCCACCGAAAATTGCAACTCTAGAAGGTTGTGATTGTTGCATAGGGTTAAAGATAACACCTTCAATTTTTGAAGCATCAACATTTCTATGTAAGAATTCTTTGTATCCACCTAAAATTAAATGGCTTTTTGAGTTGTCAGAACAAGGCCAGTTAATTCATAACATAGGACCTCTACCAACTTTTTCGGTAAATCTGTTAGTGAAATCTTGTGTTATTTCACCTCAAATTCTACCCCCGGTCATAACTATTTGAACTTCTTTAGGAAAAGTTGAAAAGAATGTTTCTCCTCATCCCATATACTCTTGCACTACATATGGGAGTGTAGTTTTTAATCCCGGATATTCTGGTTGTAACATTTTGAGTCATTCAACAACATCGTCTAGCAATCTTTTTTGCATTTGTTGATTATTATTTCCTGGGAATGGTGTTCCCGCATCGTCTGCTAAAATACCAATTTGACGAACCCCAGCTTTAATGACTTGCAAGAATTTTGCTTTAAGTTGAACTAATGATTCTTCATAATTAGATTCGGTCATTCTTCTACCACCAAAGAATGGGTGTAAAGTATAAATATAACGAACTTTTGTTTTGTTTCCTGTTTCTGCTAATGGTTTAATTAAATTTTCAATTTCTTCATCAGTATAAAGTTCTCTTCATTTGGTAGAGTGTTTAGGGTCATTTTTAGGTGCATAGAAATAACCATTAAGTTTATAGTATGTACCTCATTTCATATAGTCTAGTCTATCTTCTAAACTTCACGGATTCCCATAATATCCTTCAATAACTCCACGAGTTGTTACATCTGCATAATCTTCAATTTTAAAGTTTTCAATTTCTCTACCATTTAATTGATTAAAAATGTGTCAAAGTGTTGTAGCACCATAAAAAGCGGCGTCTGTGTCTTTTGCTAAAACAGATAGAACGTTATTATTATTATTAATTTGGTAACTATCTGTTTTTTCGTAAAGTTCTTCATTTACTTCTGTATTTTGAGATTTAATTAAATTATCTACTAAGTTATCTGCATCTCCTTTAATACCTACTAAAATATTAGTTTGTCCTTTAACAATATGTTTAGTTATTGTATATTGTAGGTTTTTAATATCTAAAACTTCTTTGAATCTGTCGACTGTGGCTTCATCAATTCCATTTTCGAAAACTATATTAACGTTTTGAGTTAAAAGGTAATTTCCGTCAAGATAATCGATTTTTTGAACTTTTGGATAAATTTCGTATGTTTTTCTGTTTGCTACCTGGGCAGAAGAAGTATTATTTTCAGCTTCTCCAGTTTCGGATGCGCTGATCGAAGCTATTAATCCTGCCGATCCTGCTGCACTTAAAACATATTTAACTATTTTTTTAATATTCATTTTTATTACCTCGTTTGTAAATTTAAATTACATGTTTGCATTAATTATATTAATACGTATTAATTAAATCAAATTAATATTAAGTGGAATGTTAATGCATTTTATATGCATAAAGATATTTTTATTCTCACATTCATGGATTGTATATGCATTTAATTGGTTAGAAAACATTTTAAAAATATTAATTTTAAATTCTTTTTACACCAAAATTAAAATTTTTAAATATCCAACTCTAAAAAAGAGCATATTTTATTCATCAACTTAAATTAAAATAGACGCTTTTAAACGTCTATTTGTTAATTAATTTTCGAAAATCTTCTTCGGTTAATAATTTAATTTTTAGTTTTAAAGCTTTATCATATTTAGAACCAGCATTTTCACCGTAGAGTAAATATGAGGTTTTAGAAGAAACTGGTGAACTCACTTTACCACCATTTTTTTCGATTATCTCTTTAAAATAATCTCTACTTTTGCTTAATGTTCCTGTTATTACGAAACTTAAATTGTTTAGTATATTTGACTCTTGAGATTCTTGTTCGTAAATTAAAATATTATCTAAAAATTCTAAAAGATTTCTATTTTCATCTATTTTTATGTATTCTCTAATACTTTCAATAATAATCTCACCTATTGTATTTATTTGTGTTAATTTATCTAAATTTATATCAAATAAATCGGTTAATTTCGATAAATCATTAGTGATTAATTGTGCAACTTGAATTCCTACATTTGGTATCCCAATAGAGAATAACGCTTTAAAAAGTTTAGTATTTTTTGATGCTTCGATTGAATTTAAAATGTTATTAAGTTTTTTATTTGTTTTCGATTTGAAACCTGGTATTTGGTTTATTTCTTTGTCATATTTTTTTAGGCTATATATATCTTCAATATTTTTTATATAACCCAATTGATAAAATAGACGTATATTTTTTTCTCCTAATGTTTCAATATTCATAGATTTTTTAGATACAAAATGAATTAGTTTTCTTATTATTTGTTCTTCACAATTTTGATTTACACAAAATTGATCAACAAAACCTTCCTTTTCTACTAAAAGTTCACCACATGAAGGACAATTTAATATTTTGTCAAATATGCCATTTGTATTTTTTTTGCTTAAACCAATTACTTTTGGGATGATTTCTCCTGATTTAATGATAGTAATTTGATCTCCGATATTTACATTTAAATTTTTTATATATTCATAATTGTGCATAGTAGCATTATTAACGTTTGTTTGGTTTAAGTTAACTTCATCAAAATTAGCTATATAAGTTATTTTTCCAGTTCTTCCAACAGAAGCTGTTATATTTTTAATGATACTTGTGGCTTCTTGTGTTTCATATTTAAAAGCTATAGCATATTTTGGAAATTTAGAAGTTTTTCCAAGTTGTTCTCAATATTTAATTTGATTTAATTTAATAACGTAACCATCACAATCAAACTCAAATTCATTTTTTAATTCTCTAAAGTTTTCTACAAGTTCAATTAATTGTTCAAAAGAATTAGCTACCATAATATTTTTATTAGTAGGAAATCCTAAATTCTCTAAAAAACCTTTTACAGAAGATTGCAAATCTATATTGTAATCTTGAGCGTTTACTAAATCATATAAAATAATAGACAAATTACGTTCTTTAACAATGTTTTTATCAAGTTGTCTAAGTGTTCCTGAGGCCGCATTTCTTGGGTTAGCAAAAATCTTTTTATCATTTTTAATGAATTCTTCATTCAACTTATTATAAGTTGATTTAGACATGTAAATTTCACCTCTAACCTCTAAATCTATGTCTTGATTTAATGTAAGCGGAACACCTTTTATTTGTATAACATTTTCAGTAACATCTTCTCCTTCGGTTCCATCTCCACGTGTTATAGCCCTAATTAATTTCCCTTCAGAATAATGTAATGAAATTGATAATCCATCAATTTTTGGCTCTAAGCAAAAACTAATTTGTGGATTATTTAATGATTTATTAAGGTTATTATAATATCTTAATAAATCATTTTCAGAATAAGCTTTTTCTAACGATAACATAGGGTTTTTATGAACAAATTTACTGAATTTGTTGCTTGCATATGATCCTAAATTAAGTGTCGGTGAGTTCTCTAAAATATACTGAGGATATTGTTTTTCTAGCAAAAGTAATTCTTGTAAATTTTTATCGTAAATCAAATCTTCTACACTTGGTTCGTTGAGTTGAAAGTACTCATAATTTCATTTATTGATTTTTTCGACTAATTTTTTAATTTTTAATTGAATTTTGTTTTTCTCTTCCATTGGATTACCTCTAATTAATATTTAAATTATATATTAAATATTTATTAATTTTTGATAATAAAAATATAAAGTGCAGCCTACATACACTTTATATTGAGCGTGTTATAAATATAATATTTTTTAAACATAATCACATAAAATATTTAGTTTTAAAATTTAGAAAATTTTAAATTACTAAAATAAATAACAAACAATAGAATAATACATTAAAGGAGTGTGTGAAGAAAGATAACCTTATTAATAATTTTATGGAATATTTACAACACATAAATAATTTTAACTAGTCGGTTTTATTTTTGGTTAATATAATTATTTTATGCAAACAAAATTTATTATTTTTTAAGCAAAAAAACTATATATTATATAATTAATAAAAATATTTATATCAAGGAGTAATATGAAAAAAGTAGTATTGATCGTTATTGATGGTTTAGGTTTAAGAATAGAAACACAAGGAAATGGTTTCGCACTTGCAAATACACCTACATTTGATAACTTATTTAAAAATTATCCAAATTCATTGATTCAAGCGTCAGGTCAATATGTTGGATTACCAGAAGGACAAATGGGTAATTCCGAAGTTGGGCATTTAAACATCGGGGCAGGCACAATTGTTTACACTGGATTATCACTTATCAAAAAAGCGTTAAATGACGGTACATATAAAACAAACAAACAATTTGTTGAAGTATTTAAAGATGTTAAGGAGAATAATTCAACATTACATTTAATGGGTCTATTATCACCTGGAGGTGTTCACTCATTAGAAGATCATTTATTCAAATTATTAGAAGCAGCACATGAATTCGGATTGAAAAAAGTTTCTGTCCACGTTTTTGGAGACGGTAGAGATGTTGCACCTCGTTCAATTAAAGAATCTTTAACAAAATTATTAGAATTAACTGATAAATTCGGTTACAATATAGCTTCTATTTCAGGAAGATTTTATGCAATGGACCGTGATTCTATGTTTGATAGAGTTGAAAAAGCATATGAGGCACTTTTAGGAAATACAGATTCAAAATTTGATAATATTTTAGAATTTGTTGATCAACAATATGCTTCTGAAATTAGTGATGAATTCTTTGTTCCATCAGTAAATTCTAACTTAAACAAAGATTCTTTTGTTAAAGATGGTGATTCAATTATTTTCTTTAACTTCCGTCCTGATCGTGCAAGACAACTTACACATTTATTTGTAAATTCATCTTTATATGATTTCAAAGCAACTCACCAAGTTAAAATTAATAAATTTGCTTCAATGATGAAATACGAAGGAATTAATACAATTATAGCTTTTGATGAAATGGAAGTAAGCATGCCTATTGGTAGAGTTTTAGAATTAGCAGGAAAAAGTCAATTAAGATTAGCTGAAACTCAAAAATATGCTCACGTTACATATTTCATGGATGGTGGAAATGATATTGAATTTAAAAATTCAAAACGTATAATGGTTGATTCTCTTAAAGTTGAATCGTACGCAGATGCTCCACATATGTCAGCTGAAAAAATTACTGATGAATTATTAGCTAATGCTCTAAATTACGATGTTACAATTATGAATTATGCAAACCCTGATATGGTAGGTCACACAGGTAATTTAAAATCTACAATAGAAGCAGTTTCATTTTTAGATTCACAAATCAAGAGAGTTGTTGATTGAGCAGAAGCAAATGATGTAACCGTATTTATTACAGCTGATCATGGTAATGCTGAAATCACAGAAGATCAAAATAATAAACCCGCAACTAAACATACAAGTAGTCCAGTTATGTTGATTACAACAGATAAATCACTTAAATTGAAAGACGGTATTTTAGCAAATGTAGCACCAACCGTTTTAGATTATATTGGTGTAGAAAAGCCTACTGAAATGGACCAAGAATCTTTATTAGTTAAATAAATAAAAATAGACTAATTTAATTTATTAGTCTATCCTAAAATGAAATATCAAGTGCAACACTTTCGTGCTTGGTATTTTTATTATATCTTAACGATCTAAAAAAATCTAAAATTTTACTTAAAAAATCAATATTATTACTTTGTTTTCAATATCAAAA
>NZ_JAOPHP010000029.1 GCF_025515455.1 Mycoplasma sp. CSL7503-lung
TCAAACGACGGTCATTCTAAGGAATGACCCAAATATTTATTAAATTAAATATTTATTTTTAAACTAACTTAATTGATGTGATATAATAATTTCAAATGTAATCAACCTACTTTGATTTCATAGCCCCAAATAAAAAAATAAAAAAAATTTTTGGTTTTTAAATTTATAGTGTATACTATTATCAGTAGCAATAGCAAGAGGGTTCACCTGATACCATTCCGAACTCAGTAGTTAAGCCTCTTTACGCCGACGATAGCCACTTGGTGAAAATAGGGAGCTGCTTTTTTTATACTTTTTTTCCTTAATATATTATTATTTATTAGCAAATAAATTATTATTATGCTAAAATTTAGATTATGAGTAAAAAAGATTATTATGAAACATTAGGTGTAAAAAAAGATGCGACTCAAGCAGAAATAAAATCAGCATATAGAAGCTTAGCTAAAAAATATCATCCTGACAAATTAAAAGATGGAACAAGCGATCAAAAAATGCATCAAATTAATGAAGCTTATGAAATTCTTTCTAATGATGAAAAAAGAAAAATATATGATCAATATGGAGCTGATGCTGCACAAGGAAGAGCTGGAGCGGGCGGTTTCGATGAATCTTCATTTAGTGGTTTTGGCGGTTTCGAAGATATTTTTGAAAATATTTTTGGTGGTAGCTTTAATTCTAGAAGAAGTCAAAGAAATAATAATGTACCTAGAAAAGGAAACGATAAACAAGCATATAAAACAATTACCTTTATGGAAGCGTTTAACGGTGTTCAATTTAAAGAAAAATTAGATAAATATGAATTATGTTTACAATGTTCCGGAACAGGTGCTAAAGATCAAAATTCTTACAAAACTTGTTCAACATGTAATGGAACAGGTGCTGAAACAAAACAATTTAATTCATTGTTTGGTAGACAAATACAAAAGGTTGTTTGTTCAACATGTAACGGTTCAGGAAAAATAATAACAGATAAATGTACTTTATGTAAAGGTCAAAAATATACAAAAAGTTCAAAAGTAGTTAATATATCTATACCAAAAGGAGCATCCAATAATTTAGTTATAAAAGCGGAAGGTTTTGGAGAAAAAGGTTACAATGGTGGAAGACCAGGAGACTTATATTTACAATTATATGTTCAAGAACATCCTTATTTTAAGCGTGATGGATTAGATTTATTTTTAAATTTTGACGTTTCATTTATTGATATTTTTATGGAGAATGAAGTTGATGTACCTACACCACACGGTTTAACTAGAATAAAAATGAAAAAATCTTACTCCAATGGTAAGATAATTAAAATACCAGGAAAAGGTATGGTAAACTCAACTAGAACTGGTGATTTAAGAATTCAAATAAACATTATTGTTCCTGATTTAGGAAGAAGTGATAATAAAAAAATTAATAAAGTTTTTGAAGATATAAAAGATAAAACTAATTATGATTTTGTAAAAAATGTTAATAATACCTTAAAATAACAAAAGGTGTAAAAAAGTACATAAAAAACTACTTTTTATGTACTTTTTTATTTTTTTATGTATAATTTAATTATTAAAAATGAAAGGATTTTAAATGAAAAAAGTATTATTTTTAGACGGTGCATTCTTCACAAATGAAGGATCATACACAACAACACTATTAAACGAATTTGAAAAGGTTGTAGAAAACCCTGAAAGAATTAATTTATCAGGTTCAGAATTTGATAAAACACACTTATCACAAACACATTTCCCATCATTTTATACTGATGTAAATTCAGATAAATGAATAAATAAATTAAAAGAAACAGATTTATTAGTATTATCATCTACAGTTGTTAATTTTACAGTTCCAACAGTTGTTAAGAACTTTATAGATGCAATCGCTGTTGCCGACAAAACTTTCTCATATAAATTATCAAAAGATGGTAACCCAGTTGGATTATTAAGTAATTTAAATGTTGTTATTGTTAGTTCACAAGGTGGACCTCAAGCTGAAGGTACAGAATCATTACAAAATCAATGATTACGTTCAGCTTTCAAATTTGTTGGTGCAAAAAGTATTAACTTTATAAAAGTTAATGGAACAAAAATGCCTGATTTAATCAATGGTGATCGTGTTGCTTATGCTAAATCACGTGTCAATGAATTTAAAGAAATTGTTGATAAATTATAATAAAATAAATATTTAAAAAATCTAGACTTAAAATCTAGATTTTTGTTTTTACTTTTTAAATAAGTTATTTAACTTTTTATATTCAAATTCTTTTATTGTTTCTTCTAATTTTATTATCGATGGTTTATCATCAAAGGGTTTAACGTCTTGAACATTAATTCATAAAATTATCAAGTAATATATAAGTATTTTTTGTTGTATTAAATATTCTTCTCAATATGATTGATATCTATTTAAAAATATTTCTTCTTGTTCTTTATTTAAGAAAGATCCGGTTATAAAATAAGCTAAATCAAAGTGTTTGTCCCCCATCGAAGCATATTCTCAATCTATAAAAAATATTTTATTATCTGATGTTCTTTTAATAATGTTTGCTGTGTATAAATCATTATGAAGAGGTCTGTTGTGTTGACTTTTTGATAATATTAAATTAATACGTTTGTAATACTTGTCTAAAACATCAATTTTAATATTTCTTTCTTTTAAAATTTGACGATATTTTTTAACTCTCGCAGAGTGATTTGATTTAGGGAATTTTAATTCAGAATCATGTAAAGTTTTTAAATTATTTGCAATAATTTCTAAATCTTCTTTTGTAAATTCAGGGTTTTTACCCTCAATTCATTGTCATTCAAGACATTTTGGAGTATCATCTACTAATTTAGGAACAAAATCAAATTTTTCTAATAATTTATAATCCAATTTGTGATTAAATCAATTATATTTTTTAATTTGGTAAAAGTCACCATTATCATTTAAGAATGATTCATTTGTAAATCCTATGTTTATTTTTTTCATTTTGCCTCTTAATTAATTATTTTTTATTTGATTATATCACAATACAAAGTACAATTTATAATATATGATAAACTTTTTAAAAAGAAGACCCAATAAACAATATGTTGTATTTGATATCGGAAACTCTTCTATAAAATATGCGATTTATAATCATAACTATAAATTAATAAAATATAAATTTCAATTAATCGGTAATTTACACGAAAAAAACTTTTTATCTGAAAAAATAAAAAGTTTTTTAAACGAATCTATTAGTACAGAACATAAACAAGAATTGATTTTAGGTTTTGTAAATGACGAAATATATGATTCTTTTAAAAAAAATCTTTTAAATTACTTCCCTAACTCTACCCCTTATATTATTGATAATAAAAAGAAATTTAAAACTGATTTTTCTAATGTTGATATTAATGAATTAGGAATAGATTTAATAGGCCTTTGTGAATCAAATCATTGCTCAAATGCTGTAATTTTTAGTTTAGGAACAGCTTTAACAACAGTTATTATAAAAGATGATAAGTTAGTATCAGTAGCTATTGCTCCTGGTTTTTATGAATCATATTCACATCTTTTTTACAAAATAAGTAAATTGGATAAAAAATATATGAAAACTAATTTAACAAATGATGTAGGAAATGACACTCAATCAGCATTAAATTTAGGGTGCAAAGCTCAAATTTATGGATATATACAATATTTTTTATCTAAATATCCAATTGATGAGTATCAATATAAAATTACAGGAAATGACCAGATAATAAATCAAATTAATATTCAAAATATCGAACATATTAAAACTGAAGTTATGGATGGTTATTTACAAATTTTTATTAACAACAACTCAAACTAATAAGTCGGTTCGGCTTATTTTTTTACTTAAAATTTCACTTACGCTAATGTCAATAGTGAGTCTAATGGTACTTCTAATTCTAACCAGGGTAAAGATGGGGAATCAAACGAAGGAAAAACAACTCCAAAAGATGGTGCAACAACCCAACCAAACGAAGGAAGCATAAGAACTGAAACAACTTCAGGGATAGGTTCACAAAACCAAGGTAATGGACAAGATTCTGCATCTACAGGAACTAGCTCACAAGACCAAGGAACAACCGGTTCAGAAAACCAAGGTGATTCAACAGATAGCCAAGGTAAAGATGGAGAATCAAACGAAGGAAAAACAACTCCAAAAGATGGTGCAACAACCCAACCAAACGAAGGAAGCATAGGAACTGAAACAACTTCAGGGGCAGATTCACAAAACCAAGGTAATGGAGAAGGTTCAGCATCAACAGGAACTAGCTCACAAGACCAAGGAACAACCAGTTCACAAAACAAAGGTTCAAACGGCGAAACAACACCATTAACAGATAATAGTTCACAATCAAATTTTGAACATTCAAACGCTACATTTATATATAAAAATTCATCAAGAAAGACGTTTGATTCGGTTAGCGAAGAAGATTTAGCGAATAAAAATAATTTTGACTCAACAGTTAATGATAATGAATATCAAGTTAATTTTAAATCAGCTATTAAAAACAATTTTGGAATTTTAGTTAAATATACATTAACTTTTAAATCACAAACCTCAGAAGAAAAAGAATATACAATATCAAAAGATACTTTTGAACAAGCTATTGATTTTAGTAATATTAAAGTTAATAATTTTAGATTTAAAGACGCAGAAAATAGAACTTTTAAATCTGTTAAAAACTCAGAATTAATAGAAGAAAATATATTACATGATCAAATTTCTAACTTTACATATAAATTTATTCATGCTACAAAAAATGAATCAAATATAACAGTTACATATAAATTAACTTCTGGATCACAGTCATCCGAAGACAAAACTGCTGTAATTTTAAAGGATACATTTGAAAAAAATAATGTAATAGTTTCAGATGATGAACCAAGTCAACCATTAACTGATTCAGCTCCGGAAAAAACTAACGAATATGGATTAATAACACAAGAATTTACTATTTACAATGAAAATAATTTTGCAAATATTAATGATATTTTAGAAATGGAAAATAATAAATATGTGTTAAAAATATCGAACGACACAAATGGTGTAAAAGCGGGTAAATATCAAATAGTATTTAATAACGAACAAAATGCAAGAGTTTCAAAACCTAGCAATAGTAACTCAATAACTTTAAAAGGTAGTTTAAAAAGTTTAGACAATAACACTACATATAATAATCTAGAATATAATGCTATTTTGAATTTTAAAAATTACAATACAAATGGAGAATTATTATCTCGAAATGCCAATTATGCTACAGTAGATGTAGAAAAATCTAACAAAACAAACGAAAATGATTTAAATAAAATAATTGGTAGACAACAAAATCAACATTTTGAAAATGTATGAACTAACCAAACCAATAAAGAAGAGTGATATAATAACTCAAAAGATACCGAAAACTATGTAACCTTACAAATAAATGACGAAAATATGAAGTGGTTAGATAGAATAGATATGAATATCGGCCCTATGTATGGTTGATTTGATTCGAGAAGAAAACCTAAAAGTGCTAATTTATTACCTGAAAAAATAACAATACAATACTCTGAAGATGGGATAAACTTCCTTGATGTAAAAAATCAAAAATTTAAAAACATAAATGATTTTAAAGACGTTTTTCCGGGTGCTTATATTTATACTCTAAACAATACTAATCAATATTTATCAGGTTTTAAGAATCTTAACGAAGGAAGAAGTAATTATTTCGTTGCTACATCTAATGCAGATATGTATAGATATAGTTTTGCTTTTACACCAATCAAAGCAAAATTTGTTAGAATTAAATATGATGTTCAAAATGTGAATAATAAATATGCTGTTTTTGGGCTATATAATTTAGATGTTAGATTTTTAACAAATTCTTCAAAAAATGAGTTAAATATAACTAGTTCAACTTCTAATAATATTTTATTAAAACCTTTAACAAAAGTAAACAATGCATTAAACCCACAAACTGCTAAATATGTGGTTGAAAATAAAGCATTTAATGTTGAACAAATTAATAAAAAATATGTTATTAAAAATAACATTGAAATCGATAGCCAAAAAGCTAATGAATTAAATATAAAATCGGGAACTTATACAATTAAATATAACGATGAAGATATAAAAGATATTTATAAATATAGCGAAGCAACTAATGTAGAAAATAGTGATAATGGAGATAAATTTATTGATATTAATGCTTTATTGTTAGATAGTAACAATAACATTTTAACTAATGTAGGATATAAATTACATATTTTATTTAAAAAACCTTTGGGTGATATGTATTTTGACAAGAATAATAATGAAGACGTATTTGAATTGAAAAAAGAATTATCAGCACCTACATTTAGTAATAATCAACCTATTGAAAATATACTTTCTTCAATTAATAGCGACCAAAGTAAACGTTGAGATAATTGAGCAAGACATTTACATGATCAAACAGAAGATAAAAATGAATTTGTTTTTGAAGTAAACGGAAATAGTTCAAAAATTATAGATGAGGTTTTATTTAATTATTGAAGAGAAGGTGCTATATACAACTCGTTTGTTGTTTTGCCAGAAGAAATTCATATACAATCATCTAACGATGGACAAAATTGAACAAATGTAAATAATCAAGATAAAATATCAATAAATGATTTTGGTAAAACAGACCCATTTAATGCTAATGAAAATCAAGGAAGATGAAAAGCTTTAGTAACTAATGTTCCGTCAAATAACGGAAATATGTCAAGATTCAATATATTCTTTGAACCAGTTGAAGCTAAATATATTAAATTCAAATGAATTCCACAAAGTAACTTAAATGCATCAGAAAATACAAAACAACACCAAAGAGTTGGGTTTAACGGATTCCAAATTAGATATAGTGATATTCATGAAAATTTAATTTCATCACAAGATCCTTACGAAGCAACAAACGAAGAACAACCAAATTTATCATTGAATAACGCAACTATAACAGCATCAAATCAAGAAACAACAGAACTTTCTCCAATGAATATTATTGATGGATATATTGATAGAAATAATAGTCGTAGATGAGGAACAACTCAATCATCAAACCAAGAAGAAAGAATACTTAATATAACATTAAATGAACCTAAAGATATTTCATCTTTCGCATTATATTTTGAACGCTCAAATATTAGACATTTTCAAATTTTTGCAACAAGTAATAGTGATAATTCAGATATAGAAAACGAACAAAATAAAGTTTATGAATTCAACGCAACTACCGATCAAGAAAGACAAAAAAACATCAAAGACAATTTTACGAACACAATAAAAAATGCAAAAAATATTAGAATTAAATTTTTAAAATATGATCCGACCGGCAATGGAGATGATGAGAAATATCCTTGAAGAAATGTGTCTGTTCTAGAATTTCAAGCATTTAAAAAGAAAATTATTAAATAAAATATATATGTAAATTATTTTTAATTTTAATTAAAAAACAATCATAAAAAAATGATACCCGTAAGTATAAAGGTATCATTTTTTGTATTTGATTTATTTAAATAATTATTTTTAATATATTATTACTATTTTTTCGGTTTAATAAAACTACCAAAAGCTAATATTGAAGTACTTTCACTTGGAACTAAAAATTCATTCTTTCAACTATTATTAACACTATTTTTATATGTATACTCACCAGTTTCTTTGTTTATATTTAAATATAAATCACTAATTTCATATTTAATTGGTTTATTAGTATCTGATTCACCTATATAAAGTATTTTGTTTGTTCAAGGTGTTTTGTTATTTTCAGGTTGACCTTCAGGGATGATAAAGTAAAATTCTTTATCATTAATTTTTTGTATATAAACAGGATATGAATATTCTGCACCATTATCTCTAGTTAATGGTGAATAATTACCTTGATCATTATATACTAAAACTTTATAAGTGCTTGTTTGGTATACATTGCCTGCTACAGGGCTTTTACCTTCTATTAATTTATCATATGTTAAATTCTCATCTTTAATTGAAGTTTTTAGTTTAATTCCACCTCAATCATAACCTTGTATTCCTGTTATTACCATTTTATCATATCATTGTCTAAAATCTGCTCTTGTTGCAACAAGGTATTGCGATTCTATTTCTTCGTTTTTGAATTCAAAAGAATATTTAATAAACACTTGATTATTTTCTTCTAGAACACTTTTAAATTTAAAGTTGTTAATTTCATTTTCGAATTCTTTTTCAACCTTAAAAGTAATTTTACTTTCATTAATTGAAGATAATTTATTATCTCAATTAACACCTTCTTTATCAAGAGTAATATTTATTTTTCTGAAAACAGTTTCTTTAGTTAGAGGAGCATCATATCCTACTTTAAAAGTACCTATTCTTCATCAATGATTTAAGAACTCTTTATTAATTATTCTAACTTTATCGGTCATAACTGGATTATATTTGAATTCTTGTTTTTTATCACCGTTACCAAATTTATCATCAAAATCTTGTCAATTATTTTGATTATCCAAATATTGAACTTTAAATTTTCTTAAAAAATCAGTATCATTATTTAATGATTGAACGAATAGAACTTTAGATACAAGTGTTCTTTTTGGTAAACTAATTGTTAATGTTCAGTCAACTGGTATATTGTGGCCATCTTTACTTCTAACTCAATATTCTGTGGTTTCGTTTTCGTCAAATAAACTGTTTGGGTTGCTATTTTGACCAGTTGCGTTCCGAACCTCATTATTTGAATTGTTTTGTCCCTGATATTCTGAATTAACATATCACCCATTTTCATCCAATTGTGACGGATCATAATATTCTTCTTCTGTTTTTGTAGTTGTTTCGCTATTTCCTGTTGATTCAGAACCTTCTCCATTACCTTGGTCTTGTGAACCTGTTCCTGGAGTTGTTTCACCGTTTGAACCTTGGTTTTCTGTTCCTTGGTCTTGTGAACCTGTTCCTGAAGTTGTTTCACCGTTTGAACCTTGGTTTTCTGTTCCTTGGTCTTGTGAACCTGTTCCTGGAGTTGTTTCACCGTTTGAACCTTGGTTTTCTGTTCCTTGGTCTTGTGAACCTGTTCCTGGAGTTGTTTCACCGTTTGAACCTTGGTTTTCTGTTCCTT
>NZ_JAOPHP010000002.1 GCF_025515455.1 Mycoplasma sp. CSL7503-lung
AACTTTTGATATTGAAAACAAAGTAATAATATTGATTTTTTAAGTAAAATTTTAGATTTTTTTAGATCGTTAAGATATAATAAAAATACCAAGCACGAAAGTGTTGCACTTGATATTTCATTTTAGGAACTCATATTAATTTTTTATTGATATGAGTTTTTTTAATTTATTAAATTATATATTTATATTAACATTGAAAATAATATAAATCAAATTATATTGTATGTATCTTTACATTTATTTTTTCTTCATAATATTTATGTTTATATTTTTAGAACGAGTGATTATAAAATTTGATTGAATTAAATGATTTTTTACTTGCTTTAATCCCTTCTTTTCATTAAGAGTTTCAAATGATGTCTTATAATCTATTTTTTTGTAATCTAGCGTAATTATAATAAATAAAATATTTGCTTATCTCTAAATAATTTAGTTTATTAAAACTCATTAATTTTATTTTTCTTTTAAGATTTGCGAATAAATATTCTGAACCATGATTTTCTAACGAGTTACCTTTAACTGACGTTGATCGAATTATTTTATTTTTTACTATGTAATTTTTAAAATTAAAATTAAAATATTCTGGACCATGATCTGTATGAAAATAATTAGGTTTAATATTGTATTTTTTGATACAACTTTTCAATAATGATATTGTATCGTTAGCTGTTCTAGTGTCTTGTAAATTTCAATTTAAAATCATATTTGTTTTGTGGTCTCTAATAACATGTAAGTAATAATATTTATTTTGAATTTTTATGTATTTTATATCTTCTGTTCAAACTGTTCCGAATTTTAAATCAACTATATTCTTAATTTCGTTATTTACTCAAACATCACTATATTTGTGTTCTTTTGGTAATTTTTGTTTACCTTTTATATATGCTTGCGACTTATATTTAGAAGCTTCATATGAAAGTCTAAATTCATATTCTGTTATGTTATTATATTCTTTAAAATGTCTTCTAAACTTTTTATCATTATTAAATAAATTTATAAATTGAAGATACATTTTAGTCCTACCAACAACGTTTCCACTTAATTTACCTTGCTCTAAAATTCAATTTATTAGTTTATTGTTTATCTTTATTTTTTCTTTAATTATCTTTGATTTTTGCTCATAATAAAAAGTTGTTCTTGAAACATTTATAAATCTTGAAAATTTAAAAATATTAAAGGATGACATCGTTTTCTTTTGAATTTTATCTTTAATTATTTTTCATAATTCGCTACTACTTATCCCTTTACCTTTAAATAACTCTTCAATTGATTCATGATATAATTCCAATTCATCCTTATTCAAATCAGTAATTTTAACTTTTTGGTTCTAGCGGAACCTTTTTTGTTTTTAGTTTTTAATTCATTCATACTTAAATTATAACGTTTATATACTTTTTTTGAGTAATATAATATAACCATAACGATTTGGTCTTCTATTTTTCTTTTGTTTTTTATCTAAATACCAATAATATTTATATCTCTCTTCATTATTTATTAAAAAATTGTATTAATGCTGTTTTAAAATCAGTTTGATGAATAATTTTGCAACATTTAACTTTTTGTTCAAATGTAAAATGTTTTGACATAAAAATAACACTCCTTTATTTTGGAGTGTCAAATTTTTTTCACCTAACTTAAAACAATTATTTTTTTACTGTTTTGTGTTTTTAACTATACCACAGCGATTAAAATCAAACTTAACGCATAAACTATGAAATTAAAGTAAAATGGATAGTTTGATTTAGATGGTTTATTTACTTTTTCAAGTTCTTTTTTCCTATTATTTTCTAAGAATATTCTTCTCTCTACATCATTCATTTTTTTAGCTCTGTATTCGATTCTGCTTTTATTGCTTGAATTGATACCATTTTTCATTTTTTCTATAGTTCTTTCTAAAAAGCCTCATTTAAAGAGTAAAATGAATAAAACAAGTGCAAATGTAACAATTCCGGAAGCAGTTACTGCATTATTTCATTTTGTTATAGTATCTTTTGCGCTAAGTGCTGAATATGTAAAAATCGAGAAATATACAATTAAATAAATTAAGCTTATTATATAAAAACGCAGAGAAGTAAAGTTTGATATACTTTGATTCTTAAGATGTGACCATAAAAAATTTAATTTACTCTTCATAATTATTTAATTTTAAATATCTTCTTACCTAATTTTATTCACTCATCAATTGCATCATTAATAAATTCAAATCCCTCTTTATAGAAGTTATTATCATTTAATCTAACTCCAACCGAGTTCAGAATATTAATTGGATAGTCTCTACCACCTGCGCTTAAAAAGTTATCTATATAATTATCAAGAGCTTTTTTACCGTGTTGTTTATATTGTTTAAAGAAATAAACAGCAACTAATTGACCAACAGCATATTTATAAACATAAAACCCATAATAATAGTGTGGCACAAAAATAGATTCAATTGTATTTGTAATAGAATATTTTAATTTCTTAGCACTATATTTATTAGCATTTTTAAAATAAATATCACTTATTGAATCATAACTTCCAGAAACTTTTCCGTCTCATATACCTTTATATAAGTCATATTCATAATTTGCAAATAAAACTTGATCATTAACTGTTGAGAAAAAATTATTAATTAACGCGTTTAAAACTTGAAACTTCAATTTATCATCATTTGATTTTTTTAATAAATAGTCAATTAACATTAATTCATTATAAATTGATGCTATTTCTGCTAAAAATATAGGATATTGAGAATTAATTAAATTATTTCTACTATCAGCAAAATATGAATGCATAGAATGCCCAAGTTCATGAACTAATGTTTCAACACTACCTAATGTCCCATCAAAATTCATTAATACATACTTTTTATCAATACCATAAGTTCCACCTATACTATAAGCACCACCTCTTTTAGTGTTGGTCGGCATATAATCAACTCAATTTTCACTTAAAGCTTTATTTACTTGTTCAATATATTTTCCCCCAAAAGGTTCAAGTGATTTTTTTGCAAGATAAATCATTTCATCCACAGTATATTCTGTTTTAACATTAACTAAATCTCTAGCAGAATCTCATTTTTGCATTTTTATTCCATATTTAGAAAAATAAAATCTTTTTCTTCAATTTCTAAATTTATGCACTATATCTTTTCTTTGTGAAACTTGTTCAAACAATTTATTTAATAATTCATCATTCATTTTATCTGTTTTTGTCAACATATCAACAGCAGAGTCAAATTTTCTAATTTTTGCCTCAACAACAATTTCTTTAAAATGTTGAAATAAAACTTCAGCAAGAGAATCTTTATGATCTTTATATGCCTTTAAATAATTTACATAAGCTTCTTTTCTAACTTTTGCATCTTTATGCTTTCGTAATTGACGATAGTTTGTTGGATTTAATTTTATTTTCTTCTTACCAACATTTACATAACCATAGTCTAATTCACTATTTGTTAATAAACTGAATATTTTTTCTGGATTTGGCTGACCATAAGCTGATTGAATTAAATATTCTTCAACTTTATCATCTAATTTATGATTGTAATCTTCAATTTGATCTTCTAAATGACGCTTATAATCTGCTAATCTTGGATCATTTTTTCATTCTTTAATTTTTTCAATATTCTTATAAAAACGATTAATTTCTGAACCAAATTCAATGTTTAATTTGTTAAAACGAACTTTTAATTCTGATTCTAATTTTAAAATTTCAGGATTAACCAAATCTTCATTTAACTTGTTAGAAATATAGTTTTCAACTTTAAATTCTAATAATGTTTGTTTCTCTGATTTTTTAACATCTTCGATGTAAGATTCAAAGTTATCATATTTAGAATCTTTATTTTTAATTCTTTCACGATATACGGCTTCATATTCATCAATTAATTCTTCAATTTTTCTACCTTTAAGTATGTCTTCTAAATCTCAGGTATATTTTTTCGGTATATCAGTATGTTTTTTGAATTGTTTTGCTTTCATTTTTTCTCCTTTTTTATAAATTTATACGTTTTGAAAATTCAAATGTATAAATTTAAATATTTAAACATAAGACAATTATGATTTATTAACTATTTTTTGTAATTATTATTTAAACTTTCAAATACTTCATTTAATTTATTATCCAGTTCTGTCATTTCAAATGATGGAACTACTTTTTGATTAATATTATGTCAATTGTTATAAAATTCATAAATTATTGATCTATAATCTGAAATTTTATTACTTTCAAATTCTATTTCGCTAAAGATTTCATAAATATCACTTAAGTCTACAATAAAACATCTTTTTGTTTCTCTAAGTAAAAATGAACGATTTATTTTACGCTCAAATAAATGATCTACGCAGAAACAAGTTGTGTTATTTGTTTCTAAAGAATAATCAATTTTAGAAGGAATGGTATATGAATCAAAATTCACTGATATTGATCCATCATATATTAATTGTGTTAATAAATAATAAGTTTTATCACTTATACCTTCTTTTTTTGTTGTAATATTTTCTTCATTAATATTTAAATTGTTAGTATTATTTTCGCTTATTTCTAATTCTTTTTTTAGTTCATTGAATATCGTAATAAAAGTACCTTTATTTTCTATTTTTTTATCACTAATTAAATCATAATTATTTGCATTTGTATATTTATAATCTTTAAAATGTTTATTATCAAAGTTTATATTATTTTGTTTTACATTTACACCTTGGGTTTTCTGAACTTGTAGGTTTGTAAATTTTTTCGAGTTGGTTAAATCAATTAATTTAGAACTTGATAATTTATTATTCTTATTAATTAGAATATTTTTTATATTATCAAGTGTTTTTAAAGAATGTTTCATTACAAAAGAATTAATTGCTTCATCTGCTTTTATATATAGTTTTTGCATAAATTTAAAGGCTAAATCATTAATATTATTTGTATTATTATCATTATTTTTATCAATACTTTCAGGGAATAAAAGAATATAAAAAAGAATAAATTTTATTTTATTAACTTCTTCCTTAGAGTTAAACATATTATATATTTTTTGTTTTGTTAATTCTTCGCTATAGTAAAATAAATCTTTTATTATTAGCCTTACGAAAATTTCTTTTTTAAGACCCAGTATTTCATTATATTTGTTTTTTTCTTTTATTCTATCGTTTAACTCTAAGTAATT
Source organism: Mycoplasma sp. CSL7503-lung (assembly GCF_025515455.1). GTDB lineage: Bacteria > Bacillota_I > Bacilli_A > Mycoplasmatales > Metamycoplasmataceae > Mycoplasmopsis. The sequence continues at coordinate 5,138 of NZ_JAOPHP010000002.1, forward strand.
ACAAATTTTTTCATCGTCTAATAAAAGATCTTGTTTTTTATCGTGTTTTAAATATGAAATAGAAATTAAATGTATTAAGTAAAGTCTAAAATACATGAATCTAATTAAATATTTTTTAACCAATTTATCCATTACATAAAAATTAATTTTTTTAGAAAAAGCAAAAACTAAAATATCTGATAATTCATCAACTATAGCATGTGTTGGGTAGTTTTTATAAATATTATTACGTATATAAATGCTTTTATCAACATACTTTTGTAATTTAATATAATTATCATTTTTAGGTACTTTTAAAGTAATAAAATTTTGTATTTTATTTCATAAAAATGCAATCTTTTTAAAATCTTCATCAGTTTCTTTTTCTAAAATATTTTGTTGATTTATATTTATTAATTTTTTTATTTTTTCTATTTCATCTTTCAAACGTAAATCATTCCGTAATATTTCTTTTAAAAATAAACCTTTAGTAATCATTTCAAAGTTACTAATTTCATTTAAAATGATGTCAATTTCTTTTCAATTCGATAAAAAGTCGTAATAATCGTCTACAATTTTTCTAACTTCTTCTATTTTATTTCTTTGAAATAAAGCAAAATTATTTAATACTAAACTTTTTATATTTTTCCTTTTAGAAAGAGTGATCTTGTCAAGTATTTTTTTAGATATTATTGATTTATCAATATCTTTAAAATTATTTTTAACATCAATAATACTATCGAAAAACCTAGTTTTAAATTCATCTTCTAAAACAGACGAATCTACTACATAAATAAATGTAATTTTTTCATCATCTTTTCTAGAATTTAAAAGACTATTTATTTCAAATAATTTTAAAAAAATGCTTTCAGGAATATTTCAGTTTATATCTTCGAATATTATTATTTTTTTATTTGATTTTGAAATTATATCAACAATAACATCGATATTAGCATCCAATAAATTTGATTCAGTGTTTAAATTTATTTCGTTACCAATAATTTTAACTGATTTAATCCTCCAAAAATTTTTGGTTATTAAAGTGACAAATATAAATGTAGCGAAAAATAATAAAATTCAAATAGATATAAAAAATAATGTATTTTTTCAATTACTTGTTACTTGATTTCATATAGTTTCAACATCAAAATTTATATAATCAAATTTTACTATTCAAATTAACATAACAAGAATAGAAATAAATACAGAAAGTAAAGTTCTTAGAAATAAACCTATCTTATTTTTTTTATTTTTTAAAATTGTTTTACCAGTGTAATAATTATTATCTAATTGATATATCATTTGTCTAACTAAACTTTTTTCAAATAAATTTTCATTTATTGAATTATCATTATCTTTTACTTGATTTATGTTACTAAAACTAATTTTAACGAAATCTTTATTTTTTTTATCGTATAAAAAAGATTTTAAAATACTACTCTTTCCAGAAAGTGCTTCCCCAGTAATTAAAATATTTTTATCTTTATTTTCATTAATTTGAATTAATATTTTATTTGAATAAAACTTAATTTCTTCATCATCAATAGTATTTATATTTGATTTTATTTCATCTAGTTGAAGATTAGAATTTATTTTATTACTAGAATGATTATTTTTCTTCTTTTTATTAACTAATTCTTTAAAGTTATTTTCTTTCTCGTTATTTTCATTGTATATAAAATCTTTTAACTCTTTAAAAGACCATTGTAAATCTTGAGAATCAATAGATTCAAAAGGAGAAATTATAGTTTTAACATCTAAACTTTCATCAGGATTTAATATTAAGTTTGGATTTATATAAATAAATTTACTAAATATTTGTTCTTCGTCCTGTTCTAAATTGTTCAATTTACCTATATTTTTTCTATTATAAATAATACTTTGTTTCGCTATATTTTTGAAATCTGCAACTAAATTCATTCAAGAACTATTTAACATTAATTCTAAATTTATTAATAATTTATTAAAACTATAAAATAAAAAAGCGTCGTCTTTATATCATTTTTTATTTTTTAATCTAAAATTAATATACAAATTTCGTTTTCAATCCTCAACTTTATTATATTCTATGTCGCTTAAAAATAATTCCAAATATCTAAAATTATTACAATATTGGTCGTTATAATATTTATTAATTTTGTCAAATTTAGATTTGTGTAATTGTTTTTTTATAAATAAAACGAAAATCCTTGCTTCTTCATTATTAAATGTTTTTTCTTCAGCGTCATAAATAATATATTTTTGGACAAATTCAATTGAAAAAATAATTATTTTTAAAACATTTTGTTTTGAAATGTTTTGAAAAAATTTAATTAAATTATTTATTTGTTGATTATTGTTATCTACGTTGTTTTCGTTATTTTTTTGTCATAAATATCAATCATAATATATTTCTCAATTTTTATTATCGCTAATTTTAGAACTAATTAATTCATCGAATAAAAGAGATAAATATTTACCAATTTTATCGGGTTTAATTTCTTTGTTGTCACCAACCAAAAAGATAGATAAATAAGATCAATTTAATCATAAATTAGCTATTAATGTTTTAATTTTTATTTTGTCTTCGTTTTTAATAACATTAGTTTTATTATTCATAAAATAATTATACTATAATCGTTTTTTTAAAAAATATAAGATGTATTTTAATTGTTTGGTATTTATAAAATATATTTAATAATCATTTAGAATAAATGTATAAATAAAAATCAACAACTTATTTTTTATATAAGATGTTGATTTAAGATATTAAATTATTTTGTTCATTCTTTAATTTGTTCTTCAGTTCCTAGAACATAGTGATTTTTATCTTCAATTTGTCGAACATATGGAATGTTTGGGAATATTTGATCTTTCATATATGAAAGTTCAAATTTAACTCCCTTAAATTTTTCGTTAGCGTTAGAAATTTTTGGTATTGCTTTAAATAAATTGATTGTATATGGATGAATTGGCTTTTTATAAATTTCTTCAGTTTTACCTGATTCAACTATTTTACCTAAGTGCATAATTTGAACTCTATCGGCGATATATTCAATCATTGATAAATCATGAGCTATAAATATCATACCAATATTTTTTTCTCTACATAAATCTTTCAATAAATTAACAACTTGGGCTTGAATCGAAATATCTAGTGATGCAATTGGTTCATCAGCAACAATTACTTTTGGTTCTGTGATTAAAGCACGAGCAATAACAATTCTTTGTCTTTGACCTCCACTAAATTCATGTGGATAACGATAAGCAAATTGTTTTAATAAACCAACATCTTCTAAACTCTTATAAATAGCAACTCTTGTTAACAATTTATTTAATTTAAATAATTTATAAGGTAATGTTACTTTTTCTAAGATGTATGAATATCATTTATTTTTTGATAATAATTCCAATTTAGAAATCCCCATTAGTATATATATATTATTTAAATCTTTGTTTAAATATTTTGACTCTATATAGAATGAATTATTACTATTTCATTTGGTTTCAACATTTGTTTGATAAACTTTAAGTTCAACTTGATGTTGTTTAATTTTATCTTTAATTTTTTCAATTTGTAACTTATTTTTACTATCAACTTTAGATAAATTATCTTTTAATTTTTTAACTGTATTTTCATGATAATACTTAATAAATTGTTTATGTATTTGATTAAATTTACTATCATATATTTTCTCTTGGTCTTTAATCTCTTTGAGAAGTAATTCTTGTTGTTGGATTTCTTCATTTATTTTTAAAATTCTATTTTTATACTCAACAACATATTTAGCTAATTCATCATCAGCAACTTTTTTAGCTTCTAAATATTCTTTTTTAGATTCTTCAAGTTCATTAATTTTTTCTTTGAAATTAGCTTCCTTTTTAGGAGAAACAAAGAAATTCTTAATTGTATTTTTAAAACTTGAATATAGTTCCTTAAATGAATCTTTAACGCATTTTAGAGTATCTTGCTTTATTTTTGCTGAAGTTTCTAAATATTGTTTAATATCTAGTTTAAATTCATCATTAATAAAAGTACGTATTTTATTTTTATATTTTGATAAAGAATCAAAGTCGTATGGTTCAAATTTTAAATGATTTACGAAAAATTCTCTAGAATCATCTTCAATTTGATAAATCAACTCTTGTAATGATTCATAGTTTAAAAATGCTAATTTAGATCTATTTTTTTTAAATAATTTATACACATGTCTATTCAATTCATATAATTTAATTTTATATGCAAAAATATCTATGTAAGGACTTGAGTAAGCCTCATTAAACAATAATTTAGCTTCATTTTTTAATTCGCTAGCAAGATTTTTTGTTGAATTATTTGAATCAACATAAGCTTCTCTTGCTGTTGCTCAATTTTCCTTAAATTTAACTCAATTCTCTTTAGTTAAATTTTTATATTTGTAGTATGATTCTGTTTTTTTTGTTAATTGTTTTGCTAAAACAAATCTATTTTTAGCTTTTTTAAGATTTTCTTCATCAAAATCTATTTCTTCATTTCTGAAATTTAATTGTTTACTTTTATAAAAGTTTAAAAGTTTTTCTGTGTTTGTATATAAACTATTTATTATTTTTGAATTAATTTTATTTTTTTCATCCAAATATGAAAAATATGAATTATATAAATCATCATAAGAACCATTTGTTTGATCGTTAAATTCAATTTTATCTAATCTTTTAGATCATTTTTTCATAAAAGGACTAGATAAATTAGTATTTATCTTTAAATTCTCAAGTTTTAATTTTAGAGAATATTCTAAAAAAGTGTAATGGAAATTATTTTTAATTTCGCTTCAGTCAATTCTAATATCCTTGATTTTATTTTTTATAATTCCATTAACCACAAGCGGTTCTTTTAAAATAGAAAAAATTGTATTTTGACCATTTAATGAAGCCATTGGATCTTGGAAAATCATTTGAATATTTTTATGTAAAAACTTATTTGTTTTACGTGTTATTTTTTTACCTGAAATTAACTTGCCATCTAAACGAACAAAACCATTAAAATCATCATATAAACGTAATAATGAACGACCAATAGTTGTTTTACCAGAACCAGATTCACCAATTAAACCTACTATTTCGCCTTCTTTAAGGTCAAAAGAAACATCATCAACAGCTTTATTAACAATATTTTTATTTCTAAAAAACTTTTTTAAATTATGAATTTCTAAAATTGATTTATTATTTTGTTTCATCTGAAAATACCTTTCTAAAATGGTTTAATCTAGTTTCTAATTCTTCGCTTAGTTTAACTTTTGGAGCATCTGGATGTAAAAGTCAAGTTGCGGCTCAATGTCCTTGGCTAACTTCAAATAATGGTGGTTCTTTTATGAAATCTAATTCAACTGCATAGTCGTTTCTAGGAGCAAAAGAATCTCCTAATGGTAAATTATTCATATCGGGTGGTGTTCCTTTGATTGAATAAAGTCTATCATCTTTATTTTCTGGTATAGCAGAAATTAATGCTCATGTATAAGGGTGTCTTGGGTCAGTGAAAATATCTTTTTTACTTCCTCTTTCGACTATTTTCCCGGCATACATTACATAAATATAATCACAGAATTTTGCAACAACAGAAATATTATGACTAATAAGTATAATCGATATATCCATTGTGCTACGTATATCTTCGAATAATGCTAAAACTGACGCTTGGACCGTTGGGTCTAAAGCGGTAGTAGGTTCATCAGCAATAATTAAACTTGGTTTAAGTGCTACAACCATAGTAATAACTACACGTTGTTTCATTCCTCCACTTAATGTATGCGGATACATATCAAACACTTGTTCTGCACCATTAATCCCAAATTTAACTAATAAGTCTACTAAGTATTTTCTTTTCTCAGAATAAGGCTTATTTTTTCAATCTTCATTTTTATTTAAAGCATCTATTAATTGTTTCCCAATTTTACGTGTTGGGTTTAAAGAAGTAAGAGGGTCTTGCGGAATATAACCAATTTTATGCCCACGTATTGTTTGTCAAAATTTTTCTTTTTTGCTTTGTGTTAAATCAATTCCTTCAATTTCCATTTTTTCGCTTGAAATAACTGCGTTTTCGTTTATGTTTAAAAACGATTTTGAAGTAACAGTTTTTCCTGAACCGGATTCACCAACGATACCAATTATCTCACCTTTATTTAACTCAATATCAACGCCCCGTACAATTGTTATAAATTTATTTCTTCTTAATTTAAAACTTACTCTTAAATCTTTTATATCTAATAATTTTTCTTTCATAATTTTACCTATTTTGCTCTAATAACTTTTGGATCAAGAGCATCATGTACTCCTAATGCTATAAAGTGTAATGATACTGATATTGATAATAGAATTAATGAAGGTAACAATAATACTCAAATATTCAATCCTGCTTCTGATGGTGCTTGAGAAATAATTTGACCTAAATTAATATCAGATTCTGCTTTAAAGAATCCTAAGAATGCTAATGATGATATTGATAAGATAATTGATGGGATAGACTCAACAAATCCTGTTGCAATTTTACCTATAATTGTTGGTAAGGCATGTCTATAAATTAATCTTACTTTTGAAGCTCCGACAGATTTTGAAGCTTTAATAAATTCAGAGTCTTTTACTGTAATAATAAATAATCTTGTTCTACCAACAGAACCAACTCAACCAATGAAAATTAATGCGAAACCTAATGTTAAATCTGTTGTTCCGAATAAAGAAACAAATAATAATAATCAAATAAGTGTTGGTGGAGCAGAGAAAATGTCAATAATACGCATAATTATTGTATCAATTTGACTCCCTACATGGAAACCTAAGTAAGAACCTATAGCCACCCCAATGATTGTTTGAATTGTTGCTACAATAATTGCTAATCTAACGGCTTTTCAAGTACCTACTCATGATTGAGTTCAAATATCTACACCGCTAGTTTTTGTCCCTAAAATAGTGTTTAAAAATATTTGTGGGTTAGCATCTAAAGCTTGTTTATATAATTCTTGATATTGTTCTGTTGTTAGATTATTTGGTATGTTTGAATAGTTAAACACAATAAAAGCACTATCGATTTTAAATAATTTATATGCATCGATATAACCTTCACAATTAATTGTTTTAAAAGTATTTTCTTTTAAGAATAGATCCCCAAAGAAACCATTAAAAAATTTAGAATCACGATAACCATTAACAGTATTTCTATAAAGATCTTGACTAATTGTATCCCCTAATTTAACATAATGATCAGAGTATAAAGGAGGTATAGAACTATCAAATGATGAACCTGAATTTGTTGCTTGTCCAACTTTATCACCAATTAAATTTAATTGTATTTTAGAAATACTTTCTGTCGCGCTATATTGTGAATTTACTGTAACTATAATTGAAATTAAAAAGACAACCAAGAATACTATTAAAAACAAAACTGAAGGTCAACTCATAAAAAATCTTTTCAAAATTTCAATTAAGATTTTTTTAGGTTTACCAGCTACGTTTGTGAAAACATTTGTATTTTTAGAAAATTCAAATGGATTTTCGATTCCGTTTAAAGAAACTTTATATTTTGATTCAAACTCTTTAGCTGTCATTTCTAACTCCTTTCATTTCTAATAAATTCTTTTTAAATTCTTTATTTCTAGTTAAAGTTCTTTTAAGGAGAACTAAATTACTTTGGTTCGAACCTGAATTGTACTTAATTCTAGGATCTAATACAGTATATGATACGTCAACTAAAATAGATGTAAATATACCTAATGCTGTGAAAAATAATGTATTAAACATAATAATATTAATTTCACCTGTTGGGAATGCTTGTGCAAGAACTTGTGAAGTTCCTGGAACTGCTCAATATAGCTCTATAACAATACCACCACTAAGAAGTCCAATATATGATGGTATCAATAAAGCAGCAAGTGGTATAGAAATATTTCTTAAAACATGTTTAAAGAATATTTCTGATTTACTTAAACCTTTTGATTTGGCAATCAATACATGATTTGAAGTTAAAACAGTAATAATTTGATTTCTTGTATATGTTATATAAACAGATAAAGAACCCAAAGTAATAATCGCAATTGGTGGTAATCATGATAAAAAGATTTCGCCACTTGTATGTTCAGTATCTGTTGGTAATAAGAATTTTGGTGTTACACCAAATTTAAGTAAAATACTAATCAAAATTGGAGCAATAATAAATGATGGTAGTGCTATAAATAACAACGAAAACGCATTAATAGCAGTGTCAAAAATTGTTCCACGTTTGTATCCAGAAATAATCCCAAGAGCTATACCAATAATTGCACTTACTACGAATGCTGGTATTGTTATTATTACTGAATATCTTAAATATTTAAAAAATATTTGAGGTATTGAGTTAGCTGAAAATCTCGTAAAGATTGTTTCTTCAAACGGCAATCCAAACGGATGATCTGAATTGGTAAATAAATCATTAATTCAATAACCAAAACGAGCTACTGGATTTAATTTATATGTCATTCATTCATTTGCATGTAGATTATACTTACCTGCTCAATCTGATGGTAAGAAATGATATTTGACCGATTGCTCATATAATTGTATTAATTTTTCTACCGAACCACTTGATCCTGCTCCATCAGCTTGTCCAATTGCCTTTTGAGCAAATGGGTTTTCACTAAATTGAGCTACTAATAGAAATACTACAACTAAAATAATTAGCAGAGTCAATATTGCAAATCCGATACGTTTTAATATATAATTTGTCATTTTTTCCTTTGCTTATTTTAAAACACAAACAATTAACCACAAATTGGTTAATTGTTTTTTATATGTAATTTATTATTTAACTATTCTAATTTTTGTTAAATCAACATAATTTAATTGATCAACTGGTGAAATATAGTTAGTATTTAAAATTGTTGTAACAAATGAATTTTTAGTTACTGTTGTTGCTAATTTAACAATTGTTCCTTGTTGGTTAGTAAATTCTCTTGCTAATTCTAATAATTCTTTCTTTGTAAAGTGATCAGATGATGTGTCACCATTATTTAATCATGAGAAGAATTGAGCCGATATTGTGTAACCATCTTTGTATTTTTTAGAACTTAAATCTTGCTCTGTTAAATTAACTAATTGACCTTGTTCATCAAATTTTTGAGTTCCTAGTAAATCAGAAAGTTGGTCCATTTGTGCATTTGTTAATAATTTAACTTTACTTGGGGTAATTGAAAGTTCAATTGTATTTTTATTATGTTCTAAAAAATCACCTAATTTTTTTGCAGCTTTAACAATTGTTGGGTATGATACTTCTAATTTTGCTTTGTAAGCACTGTCGCCTAACACACTCATTAAGATTGGGAAAGCTTTACCCATTCCTCATGATAATCCATCAATTCCTGAACCAATTGATTTATAATCATATCCTCATCCTGCAGTATGAACTGGTGAAGATGATTTTAATCAATATGAATAAAAGTCGCTATCACTAAGTTCTTCGACATATGTTGCTTTTAATCTTGAATCTAATTGGTTGATTGTATCAATTTGACCTTTAACTATTTCGATATATGTTTGTGGATAATTTTTATATCTTTTTAATAATTTAAATTCAACATTTTTACCTTTGAGGGTTGGGTGTTCTTCATAGAATTTATCAAGCAACGCTTTCATTCTTTTTTGTAATTCAGCAAATGCTCCTGATTTATATTTGTCATTATCAGAAATACCGATGATTGTAGATTCGCTAGGTTCTAATTCGTTTCCAATTGTGCCACCTAAATCTACTTTTTGATTTGTTTGATTATCTACAACAAAAAGTGTAGAAAGTAATTCTCAATTATATCTAGGACTATTATTTGTTGCACTTTTATCACTTGCATCACTGTTAATTGCTGAGTCGGGCGCTAATGTTGATAACCATGGAACAGCTTCTTCTGTAGGTGACATAACTGTTGTTATGTTAGATCAGTTAACAGCTGCTGTTAATATATTTCTAAATTCTTCGGCAATTCCAGTTGTTGTATATTCTAAAACATTTGTAGCAGTACCTGCTTCAATTTCAGAAAGTGAGTGGCCCCATACAAGTTGTGAATATACTTCGTTAACATAAGAATTAGCGCCATCACTATCTTTTGCACGAGGCACTAAAGTTGAAAATATATTTCCAATACTATGATCTGCGTTTAATGATTGTTGTTTATTAACACCAAATAATTTTGGATTTTCATTAACTTCTTTTTTACTTGATTCTGGTAAATTTGAATATGAAATAGTAGAAACTAAACCAGCTTTATAAGCGTTAAATTGATCAATTTCAAATTGTTTACCTTCTTTAGTTTGTTGAACATAAACACTTCTAAATTCTTTAACTGTTGTAGGATCATTATAATATGATTCCAAAGCATAGTGATTGTTAATTTTGTATGTGGCTGTATAGTTGTCACCATTATATCCTTCGTAGTAATATTTACCTGAATATAAAGTTGAATTTTCGTTGAAACCATATCAGTAAATACCTGATTTTTGAGCTAAATCTGTAGCTGCTTTAATTTGAGTCATTTTTTGCTCTTTTTCAGGTTGTTGAACTGTTGAATCTGTAGCAAAATCAGGAAGAGTTGCGCCTTGATTTACAGCATTAATATAAGCACTAGGCGCAGGTGCATATTCGTATGAACCAACAAAGTTGTTTGTAAATCATTCATAAACTAAAGCATCATCGCCACTTGTTGTAACATTAAAGTAACTTCTATTATCTTTGTTTGTTACTGTTTTTTCTTCGTTTAATAAGTTTTCTATACTAATTTTGTATAAATCGAATAAATATGAGTTTGAATAAGTATCTTTTTCTTCGAATAATTTAGCTCCATTTTTTGTATATAAAGCTTTTGATGCAGCATCCAGATCAGATGAACCACCGTGTGAACGTCTATATGAAGTATCATTTGACATATATGTTCTTAAAAATCCTAAATAATAATCTTCTGCACTCATTTTATACTGTGTAGCTTCACCTTTATTATTTACTCAATAAACATTATCTCTAATTCTTAATGAAACTTTTGTAGCTTTTTTAAGCTTATCGAAGAAGTTTTGTGAGTTAATTGAATTTTCGTTTGCACTTGTTTTTTGTACTCACATTGAAGAGTATAAATTATTTTCTAAATCAGGTTTTGGAATAATTTCTGCTTCATCACTATCAAAAGTATATTCGTGACCATCTACTGTTAAAACAACAGCATCAGCAACGTTCAATTCGTATGATCATGTTGATGGTCTAGTAATTTTTCTAGTTGTTTTTGTTATTGTTCCAAATGCATCTCTTTCTACTTCTTCTGAATATTCAGCTTTTCCTTCATTTTTCACTTCAACCAATTTTCCAAATGTTGTATCTTCATTTGATAATGAATACCCACCATAAGAACTACTTAAATCGAAACGTGATCTACTATATGAAAAAGGTGAATTAATATTTGTTGAATAAATTCCATTTCTTGCTAAAATATTGAAATTATTTGAAAATGATACTCCTCCTTTATTTTCTTGACCGCTTGTACTTGAATTGCTTTCCGAGGTTCCACAAGCAACCGCTAGTCCTAGGGTAGATAAACTAGCTAAAGAACCCATTAATAAATATTTTCTTTTCATTTTATTTCCTTTATATGATATATATTTTTATTAAATATGAAAAAAGCTTTGTATAGGCTATATAACCATACAAAACTTTTTTATTATTTTTCAATAATTTAAAGAAATGTAAGTCTATAGCACCAATGGTTAAACCAAAGAGTAGAAATCTTTTATGCTTTTCTACCAACTAACTTAATCGCCATTAAGCAAGTTTCGGCCACTATATCCTTTCATCAATATCAATGCTTGCCAGCTCAATTGATTACTAATATTAGTAGCTCCTCTATAGACATAACAGATTTCAATTTATACATTAAAATCTGTTATGCATACATAATTAGTACAACAAAATTTTAATGATAAAACTAACGAATGCGAATAATATTAATATTCATAATTTCGTTAATAATAATCATAAAGTCTCATTGTAACGCTTTTTTCATACCATTATTATACACGTAAAATAATTTTTTAAAAGTTTTTTTACAATTTGAAAAAATTATTTTTTAACTAAAAAGTTATTTTTTCAATAATAAAAAGGGCCTACACCCTTTTTAGTTTAGAAACCAAAACCGCCGAAACCACCAGTTTTTTTGAAACTTTTAGCCATTTCACTCATTTGCTTAACCATAGAATCAAAGTCACTTAAAAGTTTATTAAATTCTTGGGGTGTTCTACCAGAACCTTTCAATATTCTTTCTTTTCTAGAAGCTTGTCTAAGTAACCTTGGATTATTTCTTTCTTTTTTAGTCATTGATGAAATTAAAATTTGAAATACTCTCATTTTTTCTTCAGCTTTTTCAACTTGATCTTCATTTACTCTCGAAGATAAATTTCCTGGAAGCATTTTAAGTATTTTTGAAAATTTACCTAAATTTTTTACTTGTTTAATTTGCTCCATTAGATCGTCTAGAGTAAAACTTCCTGATAAAATCTTTTTAACCATGTTAGTCATTTTATCTTGATCGATGTTATCTTGAGCATGTTCGATCAATGACATAACATCACCCATTCCTAAAATTCTATCTGCCATACGTTCTGGATAAAATAAATCTAAATTACCAATTTTTTCTCCGGTACCTGTAAAACGAATTGGTAAATTAAGAATATATCTTAATGAAAACGCTGCACCACCTCTAGCATCAGAATCTAATTTAGTTATTATAGAACCTGTTAATTTTAATTTTTCATGGAATGTTTTTGCTACATTTATTATATCTTGGCCACTTAATGAATCCGCAACAAAGAAAATTTCATCTGGATGTGCAATTTTCTTAACTTCTTGTAATTCATTCATTAAAGGCTCATCAATAGAAAGACGACCCGCTGTATCTAGAATAATTAAATCGTTATCATTTTCTTTAGCGTGTTTTAGAGCATTTGCAACAATTTCTGAAACAGGATTATTAACCCCTTGTTCATAAAAGTCAGCTTGTATACTTTTAGCAAGAGTGACTAATTGTTCCACTGCTGCTGGTCTATAAATATCCGCAGCAACAACTAATGGCTTTTGAATATGTTTTTTCTTTCTAAAATAATAAGCTAATTTTGCAGTTGCTGTAGTTTTACCAGAACCTTGTAAACCACACATCATTATAATATATGGTTTTTTTTCTATTTTAAACTCTTGAACTTTATTACCTAAAATAGAAACCAATTCTTCATGTAAAATTTTAATAAATTGTTGAGAAGGATTTAATTTTCCAATCAACTCTTGATCAAGAACTTTTTGTTTAACGTTCTTTATGAATTCTTTTACAACTTGCAAGTTAACATCGGCTTCTAACAACGCCATTTTTATTTCTCTTGTAACTGCTACTAAATCGGCTTCATCTAACTTTATTTTTTTAGACACTTTTTCAAGTGCTTTTTGCATTCTTTTTTCTAAAAATCCTACCATGTTTTAATTATACCATTTAGATGTTATATTTTATGTTATTAATTTAGTTAGTTGATATGTATATTTTTTGCTTGTTAAGATAAACTAACAATAAATAGCGAAAATACATAATACCTTAATTTGAATAATAATGTGTTTAAATTATTATTTGTAAATTAGCATTAATTATCATTAAACCCAATAAATGAACATTAATAAAAAATATTTGCTTTAAATTTTTATACAAAAACGAAAACTTTAATACCTTGATATTGAACTTAAAAATATGCCTTTTTAATGTATAATTTAATATATGATTGAATTAAAAGTAGAATATAAAGAAAGAATAGATAAATATATCTCAAATAATACAAACATTTCACGTAATGATATTAAAATTTTAATTGATGAACATGCTATTTTAGTAGACGATGTTGCCGTCAATAAACCTAAATTTGTAGTTAGAGAAGATCAAATAATTAAAATAATGAAGGTTATTGATAAAGAAATTAATATTGAACCGGAACAAATGGAACTTGATATAGTATATGACGATGAATATATTTCTGTTATAGATAAACCAAGTGGACTAGTTGTTCATCCATCTCCTGGACACCCAAACGGAACATTAGTAAATGGATTATTGTATCATTTTAAAAATAATCTTTCAAATGAAAGTGGAGTTTTGAGACCTGGTATCGTCCACAGAATCGATAAAGATACTAGTGGTTTATTAATAATAGCTAAAAATAATCAAGTACACCAATTATTGGCAGAAAAATTTGCTAATCACGAAATAAATAGAAAATATATAGCAATTTGTGATGGAATTATTGAAAATAAAAAATTAAAATTAGACCTTCCAATTGGTAGAAGTGCTAATGATAGACAAAAAATGGCAATAACAAATACTAATTCAAAACACGCAATTACTTGAGTTGAAAAATTATCAACTTTCTACATTGATAAAATGCCTAAAACACTAGTTAAGTGCGAATTAGAAACAGGTAGAACACACCAAATTAGAGTACATTTAAAATACATTGGAAATCCAATTTACGGTGACCCTGTCTATGGTAAAAAAGTAGATGATTTCGGACAAAGATTACATGCTTATAAACTAGAATTTATGCATCCTATTACACAAAAGAAAATTGAATTATTTTCAAAAACCCCAAAAGAATTTAATGCATCATCATTCGACTTTGATGAATTCTTAAAAAGCGAAAGGACACTATAATGTTTAATCAAAATTGAAATGAGAAATATAAAAACATCAAAACAACCGATGAATTATGAAAACACGAAAAAAAAGATTTTAGAATTTATTTTATTTTGTACACTTTAGCAATAACATTGTTAAGTTTAATATGATTTAGTTGGTTTATAATATTATTAGTTTCAAAAGAACAATACTTATTATTAATAAGCGAGTCAATTAAAAATAATAAACAACTTGGAGAACCAATAGCTTACTATAATAGCGAGCTAATTCAACAAACTTTTTATACAATATCATTAATAGCTATGAATGTTTCATACATTATGTCAGTATTTAAGAGCTATAAAAACAAAAACTTTAAACATATTAGTTCATGAGTACAATTAATATATTATGGATTAGCAATTTGAAAAATAATTGGTTTTATTGTTTCGATAACACAAAATGCTTTTGCTACTATAGGTAATAATTATTTATCAATAATTTCATTAATTTTTAATATATTGTCTTTAGTGATATTTATGGTAATTATCTTCTTCTTGCATGGTAAATTAAATAAAATACAAAGAGCATTCAAGTATATTGAATATGTAAAAACAATGGAAGAATATCAAAAAGCATTTATGGAAAACATAAGAAGTAACAATCCTTTTGGGCCTTCTTCGTTTAATGCAACTAATTCATCTGAGGAAGAAAGAAATTCCAATAATAGAAATTCACATTCTAAAGATGACTATACAAATTCAGAAAATTACAAGAAAATTATCGAACTACCAAGAGAACAATTAAATGATATTGCTAAGAAATTAAATATTTTCGGCTATGAAGATATGGAAAAAGAAGAATTAGCCAAACTAATTTATAATATAACTAAAAAATAAAAATTATTAAAAACATCATAACAGTTGATTATGATGTTTTTAATATAAATTTCAATTAGCTTATTGGTCTACTTCTGTTAATTTTTTAGCATCTTCAAGTTTAACACTAAAGAAACTTGTAACACCTCTTCTTTGCATTGTTGCACCGAATAAGCTATCTACTCTTGCCATTGTTCCGGTTCTATGAGTAATAACTAAGAATTGAGTTTGTTCTTTTAGTTTTTGTAAATATTCTGCATATCTAACAACATTAGACTCATCTAAAGCTGCTTCAACCTCATCTAAAATACAAAGAGGAAGTGGTCTTGCTTTAAGTATTGCAAACAATAATGAAATAGCAATTAAAGCTTTTTCACCACCTGAAAATAGTTTTAAATTTTTAACTGTTTTTCCAGGAGGTTGTGCAAAGATACTAATTCCACTTTCTAAAATATTTTTAGGATCAATAAACTCTACATATGCTTTTCCACCACCTAGCATTGAACGGAAAACAGCATCCATTTCAACATTAACATCATCAACAATTTTAGTTAAACGATTAATGATATTATTATCTAGATCTTTTATAGCTTCTATTAAAATATTTTTAGCTTCTTTAACTTCGTTATAGTTACTTGTATATTCATCAAATCTTTTTTCGAGTTCTTCTAACTCAGTTATAGAATTTAAGTTTACATTACCAATTTCTTCAATTTCATGTCTTAAATCATAAACCAATTCTTTTGCAGCTTCAACAGACATTGTTAATGGAAAATTATTTTTAGCATTTTCTAAAGTAATTGAATAGAATGAACCTAATCTATCTTTATGTATGTTAAATAAGTTTTCAGCCTTTGTTTTTGCTTTTTCTTTTTCTAAGAAAGAGTTAAGTAATGTATTCAACATTTTTTGTGTTCTTTTTCTAACCTCTTCTATAGAAACTATATCGGCATTAATTTTATTTCTAATTTTTGATTTTGTTTCAAGATCAAAATTAATTATTTTTAATTCATTTTCAAGCTCTATAAGTTTAGTTTCTGCAGAAACGTTACCTTCTACAACTTTTTGAGTTTTATTCAAATCTGAAAATGCAATTGTTGATTTATATTTTTTTAACTTTTCAACTTCTTTTTGAATTTCAACTCTCATTAATGATTCACGAGTATCAAGAGAATTATGTTTAGTTTGTTCACTTTCGATTAATTGAATTAAATTATCTTTTTCTTTTCTTAAGTTTTCAACAATTTGTTTGTGCCCAGGAATAATTTCTTTTAACTGATTAATTTGTCCGTCTAAGCCGATTAAATCACTTGCAATATCCTTGGTTCCACCATGCATAACACCACCTACTCTGATGATATCACCTTCTTTTGTAACAACCATATATTTTTTCTCAACTAAATTAGAAATTTGAGTTGCTACTTTAATGTCTGAAACGACAATAATATTACCTAGTAAAAATTCATTTAAAACTCTATATTTATCATCGATAGTAACTAAATCTTTGGCTAAACCAATAAATCCAGGATTGTTACGTAAAACCAATAAATAATCATCTCTTACAGTTTTCCCTTTTATAGATGCCAAAGGAATAAAAGTAGCTCTTCCACCGTCGTTTGCTTTAAGATAATTAATAGCCTTAACAGCAACATCAGAATTTTCAACAACAATATTTTGTGCGGCTGCTTTTAAAATAACATCAATTGCAGGTATAAATTCTTGTTCAACAGTAAATAACTCACTAACTAAACCTATATAACCTCTGAAAACATGTTTGTTTTGAACAATATTTTTGGTTCCTTGGTGTAGGTTAGTTTGTTTATTTTTCTTTTCAACAAGTAATTTCAATCTTGTTTCAATAGAAATAATTTGATTTGTAGTATTATTTATTTTACGTTCATAATCATTGAATTTTCTACGATATTCATCAATAAGATCAAATGTTTCTTTTTTTTCTTTTACAACTGAGTTGTAGCTATCTTCAAGATATTTAATTTTCTTTTCAGCTATTGTTGCTTCTTCGATTACAGCTTGGATTCTTTCTTCTTCGTTAAAGTTCCCTTGACCATTAACCTTCATTTCTCTAAGAAGGTTATTTTCAGTTATTGTTTTATCAATAATTTGAATTTCTGTTGAAAGAGCTTCTTTTTTACTTGTTAAAGTATTAATTTCATCTTCTAATCCAACAACTTCATCTCTTTTATTTGATATTTTTTCTTCAGATTCTTGAATTTCTTTATTGTAAGATAATTTAGTTTCTTCTACCCCAACTAATTCTTCAGATAAATCTAAATATATTTTTTCATTACGTTCAATCTCATGTGCCAAATAACCAATTTCAACAGAACGTAATTCATCCACTTTTTCTTTATACTTTTTGGCTTTTTCTGCGGCTTCTCTTAAAGGTTTTAATTGCCTGTCCATTTCTTTAATTTTGGCATCTAAAATATCAAGAGAACGTTCAGAACTATCTAATTTTAAAGTAGCTTCATGCTTACGTAATTTATATTTAGAAACACCCGCAGCTTCTTCAAAAATTCTTCTTCTTTCTTCTTCAGAAGAATTTGCGATATCAGAAACAGTACCTTGAGAAATAATCGCAAGAGAACTTTTACCAATACCAGTTTCCATCGCTAAAGCTTTAATCTCTTTGTGTAAAGCTTTTTGATCGTTAATAAAATATTCGTTAATACCTTTTCCACGTTCAAGAGAACGAGTAATTTTAATATACTCACTTTGAATAGAACTTTCACCTTTTCTATTATCAAATGTAAGAGATACAGTTGCTTTTTGCATAGGTTGAACTGTTTTAGAACCTGCAAAAATTACATCTTGCATAGAATCTCCACGCAATTCTTTTGAACTTTGTTCACCTAAAACTCAACGTATAGCATCATTAATATTACTTTTACCAGAACCATTTGGACCAACGATCCCGGCAACACCACCATCAAAACGCAACACAATTGGGTCTGCAAATGACTTAAATCCATGTGCTTCAAACTTAATTAATTTCATTTTTCTCCTAATATTTATATAGCTTTTTTAAAGCATCTTTAGCAGCTTCGATTTCAGCTCTTTTTTTAGAGCTTCCAGAACCTACACCATAAACAATACCGTCTTTTATAGCTTTTGCTACAAAAATTTTATCATTTTCTTCTTTGGTCTCATAAGTAATATTTCTTTTATCTATGTTTTGAAAATATTCTTGTAACTGTGTTTTAGGATCTTTTTCAGTTGTAAACATTAAATTTTCATCAGTGACTAATTTTTCATTGCTGTTTACAACTTTATGCTCCATATTTTCTTTAATTAAATGTTCAAAAATAAAATTACTTGCAAATTCTATTCCTAAGTCAATATAAATAGCACCAACTATAGCTTCGAAAGTATCTGCCTTAACTTTTAATGAATTTTTGACTTCTTCTTCCATTCTACCATTGCCGGTTCTTAAAATATTAATCAACTTCATTTTATCCGATGCCTTAGCTAAAGTTTTTGTGTTAACTATATCTGCTCTCAATCTTGTTAATTCTCCTTGACTTAGATTTTTAAAATTTTTAAAAATTAAATCTGAAGTATACAATTGTAAAAAAGCATCACCTAAAAATTCTAATCTCTCGTAATTAGTTTTTTTTGTTTCATCTTTAGGATCAAAAGATTTATGAGTAGTTGCTAAAATGTAATAATGAATATCATTAGGAACATAATAAAAATTTTTAATAAATCATTTAATTAATTTTTTGGCATAAGATTCTGAAATCTTTAAATTATAATCATTTTTGAATCCCTTTATAAAAGGTAATAATTTAGCTAATATTTGTTCATTTTTTTCTTTATCTATTTTAACTTCCATAATTAACCTTTTAAATGAGACATTAAATCAAATTCTAATGCATTTTTCATATTATTTAGTGCTACTAAAACGGCTTTTCGATCGCTAGCTCCGTGAATTTTAATTGCAGGAGCATTAACTCCTATAACTCATGCAGATGCAATATTTCTATAATCAAAAGTTTTAGCTACTTTTTTAAATGCACCCTTCATTAATAAAGCTCCAATTTTGCTAATTAAACTATTTTTAATATGGATTTTTAACGCATCTTTAAATGTTAATAATGCGCCTTCATAACTTTTTGTAACTAAATTACCACCATAACCGTCTGTCAAGGCAATTTGATATTTACCTTGTAATAATTCTCTTGGTTCTGAAAATCCAATATAATTAAAAGTTTCATTTTTTAATAATTCATGTGCATCCCTTAAAATTTGAGTACCCTTATATTCTTCGATACCTATATTTAATAAAGTAATTTTAGGTTGTTCAACTTTATACATAACTTTATAAAACCTATTAGCTAATTTTGCTCATTCAAGATAATATTCTGGTTTAGCCTCTAAACTTGCTCCAATGTCTAGCATTAGTAATATTTCATTTCTTATAGAATAAGCCATACCCATAAAAGCAGGTCTAGAAACATTTTCAAGTCTTTTTAACTTAAAAGTTAAAGAAGCTAAATAAGAACCACTATCACCACCAGAAATAACACCTTGAGCAACATTATTTCTAACTAAATCTATTGCTTCATTAATAGAAATATTTTCTCGCATCACTTGACGTATATCTCTTGGGTTAACTGATTTTATGTTATTTTGATAAATTTTAATATTTTTGGGTAATGAACTAACATCTATGTTTTCAAAATCACCGACCAAGTGTATTTCGGTGTCTGGGTTATTCTTAATAAATATTTTTGAGCCTTCTAAAGCTTCAATAGAACCGAAGTCTAATCCGTTAGCATCCAAAGCTATTTTATATTTAAATTCCATATTATTCCACTCCTATTAAATAAGAATAATTTGGTTGGCTACCATCAATAACTTGAACTTCAACTTCATAATTTGATTCAATATAATTACTTAATTCGTTAGCTTCGTTTATGTTACCATCTTCACCATAATAAATACTTACAAGTTGACTATCATCTTGAATCATTCTAGATACTAGATCTCTTAATGAATTTGTAATATTTTTATTAGAATTTACAATTTTACCATTTAGTATTGTTAGATAATCATCTACTTTAACTTTTATACCATTTATCTTAGTATTTCTAACTGCTTTTGTTATTTCTCCAGTTGAAACTAATTCTATTGACTCTTCCATCAATTCTTTATTATCTTCAGCACTTGTTTCAGGATTAAAATTTAAAATTGCACTTAAACCTTGCACTTGTGTTTTTGTTGGTATAACAATAATATTTTTATCGCGAACAACTTGAGCAGCTTGTTGAGCAACCAAAATAACATTTGAATTATTAGGTAAAATAAAGACTGTATCAGCATTAACCGAATCGATCGCATTAATTAAATCTTGAGCTGAAGGATTTTGAGTTTGGCCTGATTCTACAACAAAATCAGCACCCAAATCCTTCATTCGTTGAATAATGCCTGAACCTAAGTTACATGATACTACTCCACATAAATTTCTTTTCGAGTTTTCTAAATTACTTTTTATAACTTTAGCGTTTTCTCTTGAACCATTCGCTTGAAGTGTCATATTTTCTGATTTTATTTTTATAAATTCACCAAATTCTTGAACAAAGTTAAGCATATCTCCAGGTTTAATTGTATGTCCATGAACCTTTAAAATATTATCATCATTTACTACAACTAGAGAATTTGCAATCATTTCAAGTTTTTTTGTGAAAGCTTCTTTATTAAAATCTTTTGGTTTATCTAAATCAACTAAAACCTCGGTACAATAACCGAATTCTCCATTATAAACTTCTTCACTACTTAAAAAAACGTTAACATTTTCATTTTCTTCTAATTTAACTGGTCTACCATTAAAATACTCATTTATACCTCAAAATATTTTAAATAAACCTTCTCCACCACTATCGGTAACCCCAACTTCACGTAAAGTTTTAAGTTTATTAGGAGTTTCATCACAACTCTCACGCATAAACTTCAAAAGTTTTGATCAAAATTCATTCAATGTAACTCTACTACTATCAAAACGATAAAACTCTCTTTCTAAATCTTCTGTTGTTTCTCTAATAACAGTAAGCATTGTACCTTCAACAGGTTTAAAAACAGATTTATATGCTGCTTCAGTAGCACTTCTAAAAGCTTTTAATAATGAGTCTAAATTTAATGTTTTTTTATTTTTGCAAGCTTCTGCAAACCCTTTAAAAATTTGGCTTAAAATTACCCCCGAATTACCTCTAGCTGCAAATAACATACTATGAGCTAATTCTTTGGTAACAGTAGCAATATCAATATTTTCATCGTATGAATTTAAAAGTTCGACTGCTGCGTAGGCAGTTGACGACATATTAGTACCAGTATCTCCGTCGGGAACAGGAAAAACATTCATAGCATCGATTTGATTTTTTGCATTTTGTAGTGCCGTTGCACCAGAAATGACAGCTTGTGCAAATTTATAACCAGTTAAATTAATTGTTTTTTTACTCATTATTTAACTCCTTTAACAATTATTATTAATTTATCTAACGAGATTTTATTTTTTTTAAAAGCCCTTTGTACCCTTTTATACAAGTCAGTATTTAACGAGTTAACATTTATACCTTCTAAAACAGTTATAGCTAACTTAAAATTAAAAACATTAGGAGTACTTTCGTAAGCAAAAATACGGTCAATTAATTCTAGATTATCATCATCAATATCTTTTGTAATTTTCTCATCATTTGATAATTCATGAATTGCATGAATACCAGGAATTGAAGTGATTATTTTAAAAAATAATTCGCTTGCTTGTTTTATTTCCACTTAAAACCTCTATTCTAGTATATAAAAAGTAAATAAGTACTTATTTAAGTATTATTTATATTTTACAACATTATTAATTTTTTAATAAAATTTAATTCTAGTAAAATATTAGTGAAAAAAGGAGTTTTATGCCTATTAGCATTAAATTTGGAGTAGTTTTAGAAATAAAACAAATAGAAGAAAATGGATTTATAGTTTCGTTCTTTACACGCAAAGGTATGTTAAGACTTTTTGCTCAAGGTCTGAATAAGACCTCTTCCAAAAATAGAGCAAATTTAATACCGGGTTCAATCGTTGAAATCGAATATTTTCCAAGTAGATTAAAAGATAAAATTGGCCGTCTAAAGAAAGTAACAATTACTCATTTTTTCGATATAACAAATAAGAAAAAAAATAGTTCATTTTTAAGGATAAAAAATATATTTTTAAACTTCAATTTTGCAAATCATTTATTCGATTCTTATAAAGATTATTTTGATAAATTTGATGTTCAAAACTCTGATAAATTTGTTACTTTTATTTATGTTCAAAGCACTGTTTATTTTGGTATTGTACCAATTTTTAATAAATGTAGAATTTGTGGTTCAAGAAAAAATTTAATTGATTTTCAAGCTTCTGAAGGTGGTTTTATTTGTAATAAGCATGGTCATATTTATATAAAAACAAACTTAGAACTTAATGCTTATTGATCTTTATTTCATAATTTTGATAAATACTTACAACTTGCTGATTATAATTTAGATAGAAAAATAAGGTCAGAATTTTATGTTTTAATCAAAGAATCTGGACACATTATATAAAAATAAGTCAACACCAAAAGTGTCAACTAATATTTTAAATATTTATTTAATTTATTAAACATTTCTGTTTCTTCACTATAGCTATTTTTATATTTTTTAGTATATATATTATATGTTTTTAAGTCAATTAATTTATCTTTTAACATCAATTCTAAATAATATGCAATAATTCCTTCGTTAAAAAAATATTCATCTTTATTATATAGAGTAATCACTTCCGTTAATTCATTATAAATATCTTTTTTTAATTGTTCAGGATAATTATACAATTTAGAATTCTCTTTAAACTCTTCTTTATCAACAATTTGTAAATCTCTATTAGGATAGCTTTTTATATCTAAATCATAATCAATAAATTTAATTGTATTATCTTCAAAGATAGGTCTTGAAGCTAAATTTGTATAATACGAATACCCTAATTTTCTCTTGATTAAAACAATGGTATTATATAAACTATCTTTTGGAAAAAATCAAATCGCATCTTCTTTATATTTTCAACCTTTATAATTTTTTGAAGTTTCGACAACTCTAGTGCCTTTTAACGAAAGAACTATATGTCTTTTATTATGAAAAATTATTTTAGCATTAGATCATTGCCGGTATAATTTTCCATTATGTTTATAAGCTTGAATATTCACCATTTGTCCAATTTGGACTTTACTAAAGTCTCATTTCATTAAATATATTCCTCTATTTTTGTTCTATTATTTTCGTCTTTTATGACTTTGTATTTAAGCAATTGAGTATTTGTTATGCTAGACCTTTGCGATGATACTCATCTTTGTTCTGGTAATGTTATTTGTTCGCTATCTAATTCATTTTCTTCTGCAATACCGTTTTTATTTAAATCTGTTCATAAATAAATTAAAGAATTATTTTTAATATTAACAAACTCTTTTGTTATATATTGATAATAATTTTTATTTTTTGGATATAAACGATTTGCTATTTGATTTTCTCTATCCTCAGTATTTGTGTTGGTGTTTGGATCTATCAATATTGCTCCTTGATCAAAATCTTTGTGACCAAAGAAATTAAATAAATCATAATATTGAATTCCTATTGTTTTATAAATTTGATTATTAGAATCTTTAAGCACTATACCACTAATATTTTTATTATCTAAAAATCCAGTAAATTTTATTGTTTTAGCTTTTTTCTCATCGATTGAAACCCCGTTTGAACCAACTCATTCAAAATTATTATCAAAATAAATTTGTGAAATTGTCTTACCATAACCCATTGTTTTTAAAAACAATTCATAAAAATCTTCTGATCTACTTTTGGTTTTATATTCTGGCAATTGACCAATAATATATCTTCCGTTATAATTAACTCCTGTTTTTTCGGTATATTTAAAAGTTGAAATATCAAAAACTGAAGTAGGGTACATTATAGCACTTAATCTTGGCTCGCCAGTATTAGGGTCTATTTTACCGTCCTGAAACATATATTGTCTTCTAAAAGAATCGAAATTATTTAAAAATACTTTACTCCAATCATCAGCATTTGCTGAAGGTGAGAAAATTAAAGTTTTATCTCCGTTATCTTCTTTATATGAATGGAGACCAAATCAACCAATACTTGATTTGCTTGTTAATCTATTTTCATATGCTTCATTTACATGATTCATATTAAAGTAGGCTTCATAAGCGAATTTTAAATATTCTCTAGGTAAAAGTTCAGTAAGAGAATAATAGTATTTAATTTTAGAATAATCTAATTTAAATGATTCACTCGGAGAATATGATAAATTAACATAATTCTCTGGATTTTTAAGATATTGTGGACCTGTTTTTGAATTAGAAATATTTCATAAATCATTTGCAGAAAGCTTCCTATACATAAAACTTAATTCTGTTCTAAGAGCTAAATCTGGACCCCCAAATAAAGATAAAGTTTCATAATCTATAAAACCTTTTTTATCTACATCGTAATTTAATAAATTATAAAATTTATTTGTAAAAAAAGCATTTCAATATTGTCTTGAACCATGGGTATGATTATCCTTAGAATTTGAGTTAGGATCATAATAAATATCAATTCTTTTTTTACCATCGATATCATTAATTGTACTTTCAACTTCAACTTCAGGATCACTAACTAAACCTGTTTCTGCATAAGATGTAGCTCAATGATGAATATATTCATGAAAAACAGTAGGCATAATACCGCCTATTCTTTGATATTCATTAAAAGATTGTTCGCTTAAAATAGAGCCATTAATATAAATTGTTTTTGTAGAAGGAATGTAAAGTCCATTCGCATTTTTACCAATAATTTTAAAATCATTAATATTAATTCCATCAAGATCAAAAACTTCTGTACCAAATGGTATTTTTCTCTTAAACTCTTGAGCTAATTTAACAATACCACTTTTTCCTAGTAGGTATCTATGATCATTTTGATTTGTATAATACGAAAAATCTCTGAAAAATATTTTTGTATAAGGATCTTGATATTCATAGTAAAAACGACCATCATTTGTTTTCATTTCTTTTATATCATCTAAACTAGTAATTGAAGTATCGTTCAATTCAACTAAATCATTATATAATTCTTCGTTTGAAATCGAGGTATTATATGATGTTTCATTTCTCAAAATAGGAAATAAGCTAATATCGGTAAGCTCTTTAATTAAAGGTTTATTTTCTTTTTCGTCTTCTTCGTTTTTTGAATTATTATCACTTATTTTGTTGTTATCAGAATTATTATTTGAATCTGTTTTTGTTTCATCTAAAGGTTTATTTTGGTCATTTTCATTAGGAATAGAATTATTAGTAGATGCACTATCATTCGAAGTGTTTGTATTATCATTTTTATCTTTTGGAGTTTGATCAAATCCGTTATTTGCATCAAAAGTGTTTGAAGTTCCGTCGTTTTTTATTACGATTCCTGATTCTGTTTTTGTCGTTTCTTTCGAATCGTTGTTACCTAATAAAAAATCGAGCGGTTCACAACTTATTGTTAATAAAACCGGTGAAATTAACAATGAACTAGCTGCTATTTTTTTGATTAATGATAACTTATTTTTCATCTTTTTCTCCTTATTTTAATTGATATATTAATTATATTATTTTTTTAAAATAATAAAATGAGTATTATTCGCAAATTCCTTTACTTTGTAATTTTCTGTGAAATTTTTATCTCTGTCTATAATTTCTAAAATTGTAAATTTTGTTTTATTTAATACTTTTATTAATTCTTGATAAGAATACAAATGCATAAAATCACATAAATTATTTTCATTTAAAAAAATATGATCTCCGTATTTTTTTATTTTAAATTCATTGCATTTTAGTATTGTTTCTTCTTCAGGTTGAATATATGTTTCTTCATTTCTAATAATTGTTGAAAAAATAAAAATTCCACCAGGCTTTAAAACTCTATATATTTCATTTAAAGCATTTATTCTTCCTTCTTCGCTTGGAATTCCAGGCCATCCATTAAAAGAGAAAAGAGCATATTCAAATGAATTGTAGGTGTAATTTAATTTTGATGCATTTGCTGTTTCAAATCTAACATTAATATTATCATTTTTTGCCAAGTATTTAGCGGTATCAATCATATTAGATGAAATGTCAACACCTAGAATATTAGTAAATCCTTTTTTAACTAATCCAAATGTAGTTCTACCTGTTCCGCATCCTATATCTAATAATTTAAAATTCTTATTTTCAAAATACTTTTCAAATATAAATTCTTCAGATTTTCAAAGACCTATTGAAGAATTTGATTTTGCATATCTTACCACTGTTCGATCATCTTCAAAAACACTCTTATTATTGTTGTTAAAATTCATTTATTTATTATAACAAAATAAAACTTCTTGTTCGAATTATTCAGAATAAAAAATATTCGGTTTATTCCGAATATTTAATTATTATTTGAATTAATCTACAAGTTCAATAATTGCCATTCTTGTATTGTCACCAAGACGTTTAGGCAATTTAATAATTCTTGTGTAACCACCTTGTCTTTCTTTATATTTTGGTGCAATAGTGTCAATTAAGTGTTTGTAAACTTTTTTGTCTGAATTTTTAACAGTAATAGGTCTTACATAACTTGTAATTACACGGACATTAGCTAATGTAGGGTTTTTTGCTTTAGTAATCATTTTTTCAGCATGTTTTCTTAATTCTTTAGCTCTTGTTAAAGTTGTTGTTAAGTGACCGTTTGCGAATAATTCACTTGTAAGTGAACGCATCACACCATTTCTTCATTTTGTATTACGTGAATAAATTTGTTTTGGATTAGCCATATTATTCTTCTCCCTCTTTTAATTGTAAACCATGTTCTTCAAGTTTTTCAATAATTTCTTGTACAGATTTCTTACCTAAGTTCTTAATTCCTTCAAGTTCTTCAAATCTCATTTCAGCAACTTGACTAAGTTTTTTCTTACCGCTTTTCTTAAGTGCATTTAAAGAACGGACAGATAGTCCAAGTTGTGTAATATCTAAATCATCTTCAATTTGTTGTGGTTCTTCAATCTTTGGTTCTTCAAAAATTTGAACGTCTTCCATATTTTCAACGCCACCGATAACTCTAAATAATCCAATTAACATTTCTGAAGCATATTTAACAGCTTCTTTCGCAGTAATTGAACCATTTGTAACCACTTTAAATTCTAACGCTTCTTCTATTTTAGTTGAATCGGAATTTAATTCTTTAACATCTCATGTTACAGTTTTAATTGGAGCAAAATTAGAATCAACTGCTAAAAATTCAGCACGTTTGATATCTGTTTCTAATTTTGATTTTAAATCTTTGTCATTAATATAATTTTTATTTTCTTCTTCAGACATAAATCCACGCCCTACACGAAGAAATAGTTCAAGATTTAATGCATCAGGTGAATTAACTGTAGCGATATATTGGTTTGGATTGATGATTTGAACACTAGGATTACTTACTTCCATTGATTTAGCTGTGATTTGTCCAATTTCGTTTGATTTAAGTTTAACCTTAACAATTTCATCATCAGCAACATATGATGGAGAATATGTGAAATTAACTTCTCTTAGGTTCATTATTAATGATAGAACATCTTCAGTAACATCTTTAAGTGCTTTGTAATGAAACTCCGCACCCTCTATTCTTACACTAAAAGGCGCTAAAGTAGGCATACTTGATAAAATCATTCTTCTAAGTGCAACACCTAAAGTTTTACCAAAACCTCTTTCTAATCCTTCTAATATAAATGTTACTTCATTGTCTGAAACAACTCTAAATTCTGGTTTTTTTCTATATGATAATGGTTTCATTTTTTCCATATTTAGATTTCCTTTCCTTTTAAACTTGGTTTAAATTATTTTTTTGCACGTTCACGTTTTAAAATTCTTTTTGGTGGTCTTGTACCGTTGTGTGGAACTGGTGTTACATCTTTAACTTCAGTAACTGTAATTCCAGCAACTTCGATTTGTTTTCTAGCTGCATCTTTACCAGCACCTAAACCTTTTAATTCAACTTTAACTGTTTTAATTCCGTGTTCTTTAGCAGCTTCTGCTGCTGCTTGAGCTGCTAAACCAGCAGCATAAGGAGTTTTTTTCTTAGTTCCTTTGTAACCGATGCTTCCTGCAGAAGATCAAGCAATAACATTACCATTTTCATCAGCAAATGTAACAATGGTATTTTGGTTTGTAGAATGTATGTGTGCTACACCACTAACAATATTTTTCTTTTTAGTTTTACGAGCCATTATTATTTACCTTTCTTTCCTGCTACTGTTTTTCTTGGACCTTTACGTGTACGTGCATTTTTTTGTGTAGATTGTCCACGTACTGGTAAACCTTTACGGTGTCTTATACCACGGTAGCTTTTGATTTCCATTAAACGTTTAATGTTTAATGTTACTTCTCTACGTAAATCACCTTCTGTTACATAATTTTTAGCGATTTCACGAATTTTAGATAATTGATCTTCATGTAAGTCTTTTACTCTTGCGTTTTCATCAATTCCTGCTTGTGCACAAATTTCTTGTGCTGTTGATTTACCAATTCCATATATGTATGTAAGCGATATAACAACACGTTTATCGTTAGGAATTTCAACGTTTAAAATTCTAGCCATATTTTCCCTTTCTTAAATATTAACCTTGTCTTTGTTTGTGTTTTGGTTGAACACAAATTACACGGTTAATTCCTCTACGTTTGATAATTTTACAATCTTTACAGATTTTTTTAACACTTGCTCTAACTTTCATTTTGTATCTCCTCGATTTTATTTATGACGATACACAATGCGACCTTGAGTTAAGTCGTAAGGACTCATTTCAACATCAACTGTATCACCTGGTAAAATTCTAATATGATTAACTCTCATTTTTCCAGAAATGTGAGCTTTAATTGTTAAACCATTTTCAAGTTCAACAGTATATAAATCTGTTGTATGAGCTTCTTTTACAACAGCTTTTATTTTTAATCCGTCTTTAGCCAAATTAAATTCCTTTCGTAAGAATAACACCTTTTCCATTTTTAATTAAAACAGTGTGTTCATAATGAGCTGTATTAGTACCATCTTCACTAACGACTGTTCACCCATCATTTTTAATATAAATATTTTTTGATTGAGTTATCATAGGTTCAATACAAATAACCATTCCATCTTTTAATAATGGACCAGTACCTGCATGTCCTGAATTAAAAACATCTGGATCTTGGTGTAATTTTTTACCAATACCATGACCACAAAATTCGGATGGTGTATATAATTTATTTTTTTTAATGTAACGTCCTATTGCATAAGATATATCTCCTACACGTGCTCCTGGTTTGATAGCTGCGACACCCGCTTCAAAAGCGCCCTTAGCTACATTAATTAATTTTTGGTCTATTTCTGATATTTTGCCAACACCTTTTGTGAAAGCACTATCACTATGATAACCTTCTCAAATACATCCAAGATCGACGCTAACTAAATCGCCTTCTTTTACGACTCTTTTAGAAGGAATACCATGGATCAATTCTTCATTTACAGATATACAAGCTGTAGCAGGAAAACCATATAACCCTTTAAAGGATAATTTTGCTCCCCTTTTTTTAATTTCTTTACAAGCTAATTGATCAATCTCTTCTAAAGAAACTCCTGGTCTTATGAAGTCTCAAAGTATTTGTTTTACTTCCGCCAAGATTTGACAACTTTTAGTAATTTTTTTTATTTCATTTTCTTTTAAAATTTGAATCATAAATTCTCCTTAAATGTATAAAAAATATAGATACCAAAAGTATCTAAATTTTAACAAAATTTTATAAAATTCCAAGTACTTTTTTTGCTACTTGTTCTGGAGTTAAACTTCCATCAACTACTTTTAATTCATTCATCCCTATATAGTAGTCTAATAACGGTTTTGTTTGTTCTTGGTAAATTTTTAATCTATTTACTATTTTTTCTTCAGTATCATCATTTCTTATTATCAAGTCAGCACCATCTAAGTCACATTTTCCTGCTACTTTACTTGGTTTAAATTTAATATGGTAACCTGTTCCGCACTTAGAGCATGTTCTTCTTCCGCCAAGACGTTCTAAAACGACGTCCTGAGTAACTCTTATTTCAACTACATCAAACTCGAATTCTTTTAAACTCTTTAAATACTCAGCTTGTTGCACTGTTCTTGGATAACCATCTAAAATAAAATATTTACCTTCATTTTTTAATTTGCTTATAGCATTAAATACTATTTCATTGGTTATTTCGTCTGGAACATATCCTCCAGAATTAACATATTCTTGAACTTTTAATCCTAATGTTGTTTTATTCTTTATTTCTGTTCTAAAAATATTACCAGTTGATAAATGAACTAAATTAGTTTCTTTTGTTATTAACTCCGCTACTGTACCTTTTCCAGCACCAGGTTGACCCATAAAAATTAAATTTTTTGTTATCACAATAATCCTTCATCTACATTGTTTACATCGTTAATATCATTAATATCTCTCGATAGACGTTTTGCTTTTGCTAAACGCATTGTTTTTCTTCTTGCTTTAAGTTGATCTAAAGTTTCAATGCTTGTAGAAACTAAAATCATTAACCCTGTACCACCAAAAGCAATACTTTGAGGAAGAATACCTGCCATTATTTGTACAAATTGCATACTTCCTAAAATCAATAAATAAATTGAAGAAAATACACTTAATCTAAAAACTGTACCTATTAAATAATCTTGAGTTTCTTCTCCTGGTCTAAGACCAGGTATAAAAGTTGAATTTTTTGTAAAATCTTCGGCTATTTTATCTACTTTAGATTGTTGAATTCCCATTAATAAAGAAAATACTCAAACAATAACAACTAATAAAGTAAATCCTACAGGTTGTGTAAATTGAAGATTAGTATTAATTCATTGTTTTGCAATACTTGTCTCAGGAAGCAAGTTAGCAATCATGGTCGGGAATGATAAAACCATCATAGCAAAAATAATTGGCATAATTCCTGCTGGATTAACTTTAATAGGTAATTTCCCCATTTCCTTACGGTTTCTTGAACGCCCTGCTCCAACTTGTTGAATTGGAATATGACGTTCCGCTACATAAAATATAGCAATTATCAAAATGGTTAATAGATAAACACTAAAATATGTAACTACATCAATTATCCCGGTCATAACACCACTCGAACCGTTACCACCAATATAATATTCAACAGCATTTTTAAATTGATATGGTAATCTAGCAGCTATACCAGTAAAAATAATTAAACTAGTTCCGTTTCCTATACCTTTGTTAGTTATTTGTTCAGAAATAAATAATGCAACCAAAGATGCAGATGTTAAAATAATTGGAATTATAAAGTATATTAGAGTAGATTCACTCAAAATATCTGTTCCAACAATTTCAATAAAACCTCTTGTTCCTTGTGCTGATAATGATTTAACTAAAAAAACAGCCTGAGGGTAAGCTATAACCAAAGTAACTAAACGAGTAATGATATTTATTTTTCTACGACCTTGCGGACCACTTTGGCTTAATTTATGAATCGGCAGAAAAATTTTAGATTGCAAAATCATCATAATCAATGATGCATTAATAAATGGACTTATCCCTAATGCAAAAAGTGAAAATTGTCTTAAACCTCCACCACCTATTAAATTTAAAGTATTTAAAAATGAATTTTCTGAAAGTTGATTTTGATTTTGAATTCTAATAAAAGGAGCTGTAAGAGAAGTTCCTAAAATAAAAATAATCAAAAATAATAATGTAAAAATTCCTTTTTTTAGTAATTCTTTTGTTTTTCAAAAAGAAATTCATGATTTTGAAAAGGTTCTAAAACCACGTCTTATATATAATATTAAACTATCCAATGTTACCTCTTTTTTGTATTTTAATTATATAAAATTTTTCTATTTTTACAATTATTAAATTTAGTCAATATATTTCCGTAAATAACCTCTATTAATATTTTTTTATATAAAAAATTAAAATCTAAATTTAAATTTAGTAAAAAGAAGATTTAAAACACATAATATCATATATTTTTATGCACTAAAAATAATAAAAAATATATAATTAAAATAATATATTAATAAAAGGAGAAAAAATGATTAATATTGTACTTTACCAACCTGAAATTTTTCCAAATACAGGTAATATTATTAGAACTTGTTTTGCTTTAGGTATGAAATTGCACATCATCAAACCAACGAGTTTTGATTTGCACCCAAAATATTTAAAAAGATACGGGGCAGGCAGAATGCTTTCTGATATTAGACATGAAATACACTCATCTTATGAAGAATTTGCAAAAAAATATCATGATAAAAACATTTACTATATAACAAGATATGGATTAAAAAATTATACTGAAGTAAATTATAAAAATGCATTTAACCAAAATAAAGAAATTTGATTAATGTTTGGTAGAGAATCAACTGGTATTGACAAAAAAATTTTAAAAAATAATATTGATAATTGTTTAAGAATACCTATGGTTTCTGCAATGAGATCAATTAATTTAGCAAATTGTGTTTCTATCCTAGGATTTGAAGTTATGAGACAATTAGACTTTAAAGACTTATCATTATTTGAAGTAGAAAAAGGGAAAGATTTTCTAATTGAGAATGATTTTAAGTAGTAGACAAAATCCTAAAATTAAATTTTTAAAAAAATTACTTGATAAAAAATACAGAAGAGAAAATAATAAATTTTTAGTTTTTGGTTACCATTTAGTAGAGGAAGCTAAAAATGCTGGAATCATTGAAGAAATTTTTGAAATACCTGGAAGTGAAAAATATAAAAATTCAACATTAATTGAAAAACATTTAATAGACTATATCTCGCCAACAAAAACCACTCAACCTATTTTTGCTATATGTAATAGTAAAAAAATTAGAAATATTAAAAAAAATAAAGTAATTTTGCTAAATAATGTTCAAGATCCAGGAAATATTGGGACTATCTTCAGGTTAGCAAAAGCTTTTGATTTTGACACTGTTATAGTAGAAAATACAGATCCTTACAATGATAAAATAATACGTTCATCACAAGGAGCAATGTTTTCAATAAATATAATAGAAACCAAAAATGGTTTAAGTACACTTGAAAAATTTAAGAAAAATGGATTTAAAATTTATGGAACACTTTTAGATAAAAAATCAACAAAACTCAATGATACACCTTTTGATAATGAAAATATAGTTGTTATTTTTGGAAACGAAGGAAGTGGAATTGAAAAAAATATGATCAATTTACTTGATCAAAAAGTGTATATACCAATTAGTTTTGAAAGTTTAAATGTATCTATGAGTGCTGCGATAATTTTAAATAAAATAAGAAATGGATAAATAATGAACAAAAAAAATAATTTTAAGATTTTAGAGTATATCCAAAATGTCAATATTCCAATAACATTAAAAGGTTATAGTACTTTTGAAATTGATAAACTATTAGAAAAAATTTATTCAGAAATTAGTATTTTGTTAAAAGACTTGGAAATTGAACAAAAGCAAAAAGAAGAATTAGAAAAAGAATTAACTAAAATTCAAACAAAAAAAGAACAATTAGAATTCGATTTAATCAGATTAAAAACACAATTATCTGATATTAAAAAAGGAAAAAATGAATAACGAAAACGAAAAAGAATATAATAATTTAATTAACTGATATCCTGGACACATGGCAAAAGGGATTCGAGAAATAAAAGAAAACGCAACACTTGCAGATATTTTTATTGTTGTATTAGATGCAAGATGTCCAATTAGCTCCTATAATGAAGATTTTGATAAAATTGCTCCTCAAAAACAAAGATTATTCATAATAACCAAAAGTGATTTAATGGATCAAAGTAAAAAAGATGCAATTACAAAAAGATTTAAAGGTGAACATATTCTTTGATTAGATTTAAGAAAAAATAAATCAAAGAATATAATTTTAAAAAAACTTAAATCAATGAGCCAAGAGCGAATCGAAAGAAACAAATCAAAAGGTCTAATACAAACAAAAATAAAATCATTTGTTGTTGGCATACCAAATTGCGGTAAATCTACTTTAATAAACTTAGTTTCTCCAACTTCAAAATTAAAGGTAGCAAATTATCCTGGTGTTACAACTAAACAAAAATGAGTTGTCAATGGAGAATTTTTATTTTTAGACACGCCAGGTATATTACTGCCTAAATTTCACGACCAGGAAGTTGCTATTAAGTTACTAGCAATCGGTTCAATTAAAAGCGAAAATTTTGGTAGAGAATTTGTTGCTACAAAAATTTGAGCACTTTTATCAAAATACTATCCAAACATAATTGAAAATTGAGGACTAAAACCTTCTTTTGACGATAAAGAAATTTATTCATTATTTCACGATTATGCAATCAAATTTAATTTTTATAAAGAAAAAGGTAAACTAGATTTAGAAAAAGCGCAAAATCATTTTATACAATTTGTGAAAAATATGTCAGGCGTAACTTTTGATTAAACCAATTTTTTAGCCAATTACATACGAAATTAAGAAATCTAGTTTTATTTCTTATATTTTTAGGTTTGATTCAAAAACAGAATTAAAAAATATCTTAAACCAATTAAAAAAGGAACATAAAAAATCAAGACATATTTGTTATAGTTATATAATAAATAATGATGGTGTCGAATCAGGAGGTTTTAGTGATGATGGTGAGCCTAAAAACACTGCTGGTAAACCCATGTTTGAACTAATGCGGATAAAAAATATTTCGAATGTATTAGTTATCGTGGTTAGATATTTCGGAGGCATAAAACTAGGTGCCGGCGGACTAATTAAAGCATATAGAATATCTAGCTCGCAAGCAATAGACAAATATTTAAAGGAGATAAAAAATGATTAAATTAATCAAAAAAAATACAAGTAAAAATCAAGTTTTAAAACCTGCATTTGAAGGAAAAGAATTCCCTAAATTTATAACAAAGAAAAATTTTGCTTTAACTGAAGACTTAGAAAGCAAAATTTCATACGTGTTTTTTGATAAAGAACACCAAACAGTAGATACTTTAGCTGATTTTGTATTAAATTTTGCATCTTCACACAAAAGAAGTTATGAAATTTCATTATCAGACTTTTTAGGTGTGTACGAAATGAAAACACTTTTAAGAACTTTTATTCTTAAAACATATTTTGCAAAAGCAAAATTATTTAAAAAATCTATAGAAACAGAAAAAGAAGAAAAAGAAAAATTATTCTTAATTTTAGACGAAGAATCTCAAAAAGAATTCGCTTCACTAAATAAAAAACTTTTTGTGTTGGCTGAAAATATTCAAAAAACAAGAAATTTACAAATTATGCCAGAAAACTTTTTAAATTCTGAACAATTAGCTTCAGAAATCACAAAGGATTTTAGTGGTATTCCCGATTTAACAATTGATGTTTTAACTAAAAAAGAAATACAAGAATTAGGAATGGGTCTATTATTATCAGTGAATAAAGGAAGCACACATGAACCAAGAGTTGTTGTAGTTAAATATAATGGTAATCCTAAATCTAAAGAAAGCATTTCAATAGTCGGAAAAGGAATTACTTTTGACACAGGTGGAGTAAACACAAAAGGTTACTACATGGACGGTATGAAATATGATATGTCAGGTTCTGTAATTAGTGCCTATGCAGTAAAAACATTAGCTCAATTACAAGCTAAAGTTAACGTTTCTGCAATTATGGCAATAACAGATAATAGAATCAACTCAGATGCATCATTACCTGAGAATGTTTATCGTTCAATGAGTGGTAAATGAGTAGAAGTAGTCGATACAGACGCTGAAGGTCGTTTAGTTTTAGCTGATGGAATTTACTATGCAGCAGAAAAATTAAAACCTACAACAATTATTGATGTTGCTACATTGACTGGATCTATTTTAACAGCTTTAGGTAACGTTTATACAGGTATCTGAAGTACAAATGATGAAAAATGAGAAAAATTTGAATCTGCTTCTAAAGAAGCTAACGAAAAAGTTTGAAGAATGCCACTTCATGAAGATTACAATAAAGGAAATAAAGGATCAAAAGTTGCTGATTTAGCTAACTGATCAAAAGCAGTTCGTCCAGATTCAAGTCAGGCAGCAATGTTCTTAAAAGAATTTACAAAAGATATTGATTTTATTCATTGTGATGTTGCTGGTACAGCAGATAGAAGCGGAGAACCTCAAGGTGAATTAATTTCAACATTGGTTGAATTTGCACTAAAATATCAAAATTAATACAAAAAGTTGTAAAATTTAAACTATATATTAAATATCAGAAAGGAAATATTATGAAAATTAATTTAATAGATAATAAAAGAAATGATTCTATATTATTAAGTGCCATTTTTAAAGGCGAAGAATATCCAAAATCATTAATAGAAAAAAATTCAGTAGTTACTGATTATTTCAATGAAAACAAATCATTTGTTTTCTTAGGTAAAAAAGAAGACTTAAAGTTTTCTACACTATACAATTTTGCAAAAGGATTATTTACAAATTTAGGACGTGATTTACAAATTAACTTAGATACATTTGTTACAGAAAAAGTTAGTTTAGTAGAGGTTGTTAAAGCTTTTGCAGAAGCATATTCATATGTAACCGCAGAAATTTACAATGCCAAAACAAATAAAAAAGATGACAAATTTAACGTAAGTTTATTAAGTGAAAAAGCAACAGAAAAAGAAATAGAACAATTAAACAAATCAAATATTCTTTTAGAAGCTGTTAACTTTGCAAGAAACTTACAAATTACACCTCCAAACATTTTAAATTCTGAAGAATTAGCAAAAAGAGTCCAAGAAGACTTAGCTCAATACGATAACTTAAAAGTAACAGTTTTAAATAAATCACAAATTGAAGAATTAGGAATGGGATTATTACTTTCAGTTAACCGTGGAAGTATGTTCGAACCTAGAGTTGTAGTTATTGAATACAATGGAAATCCTGATTCAAAAGAAAAAACTGTTTATGTAGGTAAAGGTATTACATTCGATAGTGGTGGTTACTCACTTAAACCAGGTCGTTCAATGTTAGGGATGAAATTTGATATGTCAGGTTCAGCATTTGTTGCTAGTGCTTTAAAAGCAATTGCACAATTAAAACCAAAAACAAATGTTGCTGCTGTTATGGCTATTACAGATAACAGAGTTAACGGTGATGCTTCATTACCTGATTCAGTTTGAACAAGTATGAACGGTAAAACAGTTGAAATTAATAACACAGATGCTGAAGGTCGTTTGGTAATGGCTGATGGATTAACATATGCTGTTAGAAACTTAAAAGCAACAAGATTAGTTGATGTTGCTACACTTACAGGTGCTATAGTTGTTGCTTTAGGAAGCACATACACAGGTGTTTGAGCAACTTCAGAACAAGCATGAAAAGAATTAAAAGATGCTTCTGACGCACAAAACGAATTAGTATGAAGAATGCCTCTTGACGAAGCATACGCAAAAGAAATCAAAAACTCTCCAGTTGCCGACTTAAAAAATACAGATTTAAGCGGTGCTGGAGCAGGTAGTTCTTCAGCTGCTATGTTCTTAAAAGAATTTACAGAAGGTGTTGAATACATTCACTTAGATGTTGCTGGTACAGCAGATATAGGTGGTAGACCAACTGGTGTTATGGTTAAAACATTAGTTCAATTAGCGTTAAATTCTAAAAAATAATTTAACAATGAAGAAATCAAAGAATGCTTTTGAATTAGAAATCGAGTTTAATGCTTTTGAATTAGAATCAAGAAATACATTATCATACGTTAATGATATGATAATTGATAAAATAATAAAAAAAAGTGATAAAAATGGTCTATGTTCTTTCATTATATCAAAATGATATAGAATAAAATATGACCGATCATTTGATATAATTAAAATTTTATTTTATTGTATTCATATTGGAATCTTATCTTACTTACTAGTTATGATTTTTTTCTTAGATTTAGGTAACATTTGAAAATTTTTTAATAATTTTTTTATTGCTCCAATAATTGGTATATATATTAATAAAGTGATATCTATCGTAACCTCGTCAAAATGAGTTAAAGAAAATAAAATAAATATAATTAAATATATCTTAAAGAAAAATATAATTAATGTTGAAATTAAATTTGATAATAATTTAAAAAAACAATTGAATGATGTTAAAAAATTTATTGATACATTACAAGAAAACATAAATAAAAAATATGGCTTCGATTCTATAGGAGAACTGAATATAAAAATAAAAGATGATGTGTAAAACATTTAAGACAAACTCCGCAAATTAAAAAACAAATTAATAATACACATACATTAACATAAAAATATTAATCAAAACTATATATCAAGTGCAAAATTTAAGTACTTGGTATTTTTATTATATCTTAGTTGTTTCTAACTTTTTTGGATGCGAAATTATAAAGCAAAAAATCAAACCCTTTAAGGCTTGATTTTTAACTTTTAATCTTCGTCTTTGTTTTGAATATTTCTTCTCTTAATTATTTCGTCTGAAATACTTTTTGGAGTTTTTTCATAGTGATCAAATTGCATTTGGTATGTTCCACGTCCGCTTGTCATAGATCTAAGTTCTGTTGAGTAACCGAACATTTCTGAAAGAGGAACTGCCGCTTTAACAACAACTGCACCATCTGATCTTTGTTCTTGATCATTAACAAGACCTCTACGACGTGATAAATCACCGATAACATCTCCCATGTGGTCAGAAGGAACAACAACTGAAACGTCCATAATTGGTTCTAATAGTACTGTACCAATTTGATCTTTTGCTTTTGTAAGAGCTTTAGAAGCTGCTATTTTATAAGCCATTTCAGATGAATCGACATCATGGTATGATCCGTCAAATAATGTAGCTCTCATATCGATCATTGGGTAACCAGCTAAAATACCAACAGACATTTTTTCTTCAAGTCCTTTTTGAATTGACTTAATGTATTCTTTAGGAATTTTACCACCAACGATTTTATCAACGAATTCAAATCCACCATCTGGGTTTGGTTCGAATTTAATTCATACGTGTCCGTATTGACCTTTACCACCAGATTGTTTGATGTGTTTTCCTTCAACATCAGCTGATTTTGTAATTGTTTCACGGTATGAAACTTGAGGAGCACCAACTTTAGCTTGTACACCAAATTCACGTTTTAAACGATCAACAATAATATCTAAGTGAAGTTCACCCATACCAGCAATAATTGTTTGACCTGTTTCTTCGTCTGTGTATGTTCTAAATGTAGGATCCTCTGCTGCTAATTTTTGAAGTCCTAATGATAATTTTTCTGTAGCTGCTTTTGATTCTGGTTCAAGAGCTTGAGAAATAACTGGTTCTGGGAAAACCATTTTTTCAAGAACTATTTTTGTTGCTTTTTCGTCTACTAATGTATCACCTGTTGTTGTATATTTAAGACCAACAGCGGCAGCAATATCTCCTGCACGACATTCATCGATTTCAACACGGCTATTTGCGTGCATTTGAAGAATACGACCAATACGTTCTTTTTGTCCTTTTGTTGAGTTAAATACATAACTTCCTTTGTTTAATACTCCACGGTACACACGGAAGAATGTAAGCGAACCAACGAATGGGTCATTCATAACTTTGAATGCTAAAGCTGCGAAATCACCTTCATCTTTAGCTTCAACACTAACTTCTTGATCTTCGTAATGAGCTTTAATAGCTGGAATATCTGTAGGTGAAGGTAAATAATCAATAACAGCATCGATCATTTTCTTAACACCTTTGTTTTTAAATGATGTCCCTAAAACTACCGGGAAGAATTCTGAACTTAATGTTGCTTTTCTGATTGCTGATTTAAATTCATCGATTGTAACTTCTTCACCTTCAAGAACTTTCATCATTAATTCTTCATCAAAAGCTGAAGCTGCTTCTAATAATTCTTGACGTTTAATTTCAACTACGTCTTTTAATTCTTCTGGAATTTCAGTTGGAAATTCTTCTTCTGCTTGTTCACCGTTGTATGTAAACGCTTGACGTGTAACAAGATCGATAATTCCTTTAAAGTGCGCTTCAGCACCAATTGGTCATTGAATAGCAACTGCGTTTCCACCTAAACGTTGTTTAACTGATGCTACTGAAGCTGCAAAATCTGCTCCAGCTTTATCCATTTTGTTAACGTAAACAATACGTGGAACTTTATAGTTTGTTGCTTGTCTTCAAACTGTTTCTGTTTGAGGTTCAACCCCTGATTGTGCATCAAGTACGGCAACCGCACCATCTAATACACGTAATGAACGCTCAACTTCAACTGTGAAGTCAACGTGACCTGGAGTATCGATAATATTTACTCTGTGTCCTTTTCAAAATGCTGTTGTAGCAGCTGATGTAATTGTAATACCACGTTCTTTTTCTTGGTCCATTCAGTCCATTTGTGAACCACCATCATGTGTTTCACCAATTTTATGAATTTTACCTGTGTGGTATAAAATTCTTTCTGTTGTTGTTGTTTTTCCTGCATCAATGTGAGCCATAATACCGATATTACGGTATTTACTTAATTCGTAATCTCTAGCCATATTATTTAAAAAGTAAAGTTTACACTATCATCTGAAGTGTGCAAATGCACGGTTTGCTTCAGCCATTTTATGTGTATCTTCACGTTTTTTAATAGCTCCACCTGTTTTGTTTGATGCATCGATGATTTCATTTGCTAAACGAACATCCATTGTTTTTTCATTTCTAAGTCTAGCATATTGCACTAATCATCTAAGTGCTAATGTTTGCTTTCTACGTGTAGGAACTTCAGTAGGAACTTGGTAGTTTGTTCCACCGATTCTTCTTGTACGAATTTCTAATTGAGGAGTAATGTTTTCAACTGCTGCTAAAAACACTTCCATTGGTTCTTTTTCTGTTTTCTTTTTAATGATTTCAAAAGCTGAATATAAAATATCTTGAGCTATTGATTTTTTTCCGTCAAGCATAATTTGATTAATTAACTTTGTAACTACTACTGAGTTAAAAACTGGATCTGCAAGTACTTCACGGATAGGTGCTGATTTTTTTCTTGACATAAAGTCCTCCTTAATATTTATAAATTTAATTAATTATGCTTATTTTTTAGCTTTTTTTGTTCCGTATAAACTACGACCTTGGTTACGTTTAGCAACTCCGGCAGCATCTTGTGTTCCACGAACGATGTGGTATCTAACCCCAGGTAAATCTTTAACACGACCACCACGAATTAAAACAACAGAGTGTTCTTGTAAGTTGTGTCCTTCTCCTGGGATGTATGCTGTAACTTCCATTGTATTTGATAACTTAACACGAGCATATTTACGTAAAGCTGAGTTAGGTTTTTTAGGTGTCATTGTTGCAACACGAGTACATACACCACGTTTAAATGGTGAAGCCATTTTTTTAGATTTTTTAATAAGTGAATTGTAGCTTAAGCTTAATGCAGGCGCATTTTGCTTTTTAATTTTTGAACTACGACCACTTGAAACTAATTGATTTGTTGTTGGCATTGTCTGCTTCCTTTCTTTAAATATAATTTTTTAATGTAATTTGTTCAACTATAAAATATAGCTTAATTATTATACCAAACAACATAGCCGTGTGTATCATATTTTTATTTTTTTTATGCCTATATTATAGTAATAAAAGTTATTTTTAACTTATTTTTTGAAATAAAATTTAATTAAAATTGAATTTTTTATTTTTTAAAATATAACTTGTTTTCCTAAAAAAATAAACATAAAAGACTAAAAAAATATAAAAAAATGAAAATTTATTATAATTTAGCAGTTTTAATTTAAAAAAATGAATTGAAGGAAAATATGAATAAAAAATATAAATTTATTTTAGGAACTTTAGTTAGTTATTTACCGATAGTTACTATAACATCATGTGCTAATAATAAACATGAAGACCCAAAACAGGATAAAGAACGGGATAATACAAATAAGTTTCCGAACGAAAATAAAAAAGAAGAATTAAAGAAAGATAACATTTTAAATCAAGAAGATAAAATAGATTCTAATAATAACAAAACTCAAAATAGCAAAAATATTCATTCAAAGTCAAATAAAAATAATCAAAATAATATCAATGAAGATGATAACAATAATACCAACCCTAAAACAAAAGAACAAAATGACAAATTTTTGATATTAAAAGATATTAAAAGAAAATTCAAAAATGAAATCTTAAAATATGAAAATAATGGTGAAAAATTTAGTATTTTAAAAAATGATGCAAAAAATGCTATAGATAATATAAATAAAATACTTGAAAAAGAAGATGAATCAAACAAAAAAATTCAAGAAGAAATAAGCAAATATAACTCATTATATGAGATTTTAAATCAAAAATCAGATAACATTCAATTAATTTTTGATTTAGAACAATTAAGTAGTGTTATCAAAGAAAATAATGATAAATATGAAAATAATAATAATAAAATAGAATTAGACGGCTTAAATTCTAAAATAAATGAAAATAAAATTTTTATTTTTAACGACAATAATAATTTACAAGCCATAAAAGAAAAAAATACACAATTATATAACTTAAAAACAGAGTATATATTAAAAAATAAAGAAAGAATTAACGAAATAAAAACTAAAAACTCAGCCCTTTATAAATATATAGTCACAAAAGAACATGCAGAAGCGTTATTGAATTATTTGAAAAATACATCCACAAATTCTTTTGAAAATGTAAGAAATAAATTTAATGAAATTACGAATAAATCCAGTTCTGACTTCAGTAATAAAATAAACCTATTAAAAAAATTAGTAGATGATGAAAAAGTAAAAATTAATAATGCACAAAAAGAAAATGCAAAAAATCTTAATTTAGATCATAAAAGCAAATCATTTACAAATTACTTTGAAGGTTATAACTTTTCAACAAAAAATATATCAACATATAATGAGAAAAACGAAAAAGTTATTTATGTTGGGTTGTTAGATATGATTTTTAATCTTGATGGCCTTTTTAAGAATAAAGGGTTAAATGTCATCAAAAAAGATAAAATTATTGAATATTCTTTACCTAATAACGAAAAAATAAAAATAGATTTGGAAAGAAATACGTTTTCAGCTACTAATGCTAATTTTTGAAATTTTACAAAAGAAAATGATTCTTTAGACCCGAACATTCATTTAGATATTTATAAAAACAAAAAGATAGTTAAAGGTAAAGAATGAGTGGAATATTCATTAGCAGATGCTAATTTTAAATTTATAGATATAAATAATGATATTTTAATACCTTTACCTATATTTAATATACTTTTTGCAAATCCTAACTACTATAATTTATTTTTAAATAATGATAATATTATTGGCTTTGACACTATATACCAAAAATACCAAGATAAATCAAATAAAATATCTTATATTAGTTCAAATCAAGACCAAAAGGATAGACAATATAACTTTAACACGCTAAAATTTTTAATGAATAATTTTTATGGCTTAAAATATAAGAAATTCAAAGACAAAAAATGAGAAGAAACAATAAGCGAATATCAAAAACAATTAATTTTATCAACCGAAGTAACTAAAAATAATTATGGTTATATCGATGCATTACAAAATAACTTATCAGATAGACATACAGTTGTGAGAAACTTTTCATTCTATAATAGTAATTTTAGAGAAAGTGATGAATCACTAAATAAAATTAGTAGGTATGGCGGTCAAAATACAAATTTTAACAACTCTTTACTAAGTACTATATTTTTATACGAACAAAAATCTAAATATTT
The DNA here is from genome assembly GCF_025515455.1 of Mycoplasma sp. CSL7503-lung. Taxonomy (GTDB): domain Bacteria; phylum Bacillota_I; class Bacilli_A; order Mycoplasmatales; family Metamycoplasmataceae; genus Mycoplasmopsis. The sequence continues at coordinate 49,381 of NZ_JAOPHP010000002.1, forward strand.
AGAATTGCAAAATAAAAGCGAATATTCAGACATAAGAATAGAAGGTAATACAGCTTTTTTAACAACATACGGATTTGATTTTAAAGAAAATAACAGTACATTTAATTTTTACAAAGAAAAACTTAATCAAATAAAAAATGATAACAATGCCAAAAGTGAGGAAGAAAAAATTAAAAATATAGTAATAGACTTAGCAACCAACGGTGGTGGCGAAACAATTTCATTATTTAAAGCATTAAGTTTTCTAACTAATAAACCTATTTATGACTACCAAATTAATAAAAATGACGGCTCTATACTTCTTAATTACTATAATGTTGATAATAATGATGATAAATATTTTTCAGATAAAGATAGTTTTCAAGATGATTTTAAATTCTATATTTTAACATCTAATAGCACTTTTTCGGCAGCTAATATTATGGCTCACATAGCTAAAGATAATAACTTAGCTACAATAATTGGTAATAATTCGGGTGGTGGAGCTTTTTCTGTTTTACCAACATCATTGCCAGATGGAACTTCATTGTTTATTTCATCAGTAAATGGTTCATTTTCTAATAAAGACAATAATCAAAATATAACTAATATTAATGATTTAACGGATGTTGAAGAACCAGCGATCCCACAAATAAAAATAGATTATAAAGATTTTTATGACTTGAAATTTATCGATAAATTATTAACAGACAAAAAAGATAATAACCCTATTTCACAATTGCCTAACTTCGCATTAGAAAAAGAAAAAAATAATTGAGGTTTTAGTACAAAAAACCTTGAAGAACAAAAAAGTTTAATAGATTCTGAGTTTGAAAAAATTCAAGAAAGTAATTTAAATATCACTAACAGCAATGACATTTACACTTTTATCAATAATTTCCAAGCCAATGAACTAGATTCTGAAACCAAACAAAGCAAAAACGAGTTACAACAAACATTATCAAGCGTTAAACAAAAAATAAAATTAATGTTAAATAAATTAAATGTAAATGAAAATCAATGAGTAGATCAGATCGAAAATAGTTACGGATTCTTTTTGAGAGCGAAAGATGATAATACGCTTGAATTAACTATTATGCTTACAAATTTAAATGAATCATTACTTTCAAGACCATTGACAATTCAATTTAATAAAATAAATAATAAAGAAGCATCATAACAACTAGTTATGATGTTTTGTTTATAGCATAAATAAATAATATAAAAGACAAGATAATATATAATTTTTATATATCAAAGGAGAGAAATTATGTTTGATAAAAATAAAAATTATTCAAAAAAAGATTTAAAAAACTTAGTGGTATCTAAAAATTTAATGATAACTACATTAGTAATTATTCCTATTTTAAGTTTTTTTGTAGGAGCAATTTTAAATATTGGCGCTAACTTAAACGGATTTTCTAGAGAAAGTTCAGAAGGTTGACTAATTTTCATTATAATATTTGGTATTTTATTTTTGATAGCTTACTTAGTCATTATTATTCTACAAATATATTTTATAAGTCCTAAAATGATTGAATTAAGCGGTACTTATAATAGGTATTTTTAACCCGCCAGTTTACGTTTTTGCAGCCACTTACTTTTTAATTAAAGCAACACCTATAATTAAAACTTACGTAAATAAAGAAGAAGTTCAAAAAGAAGAAACAACAATAATTGAAGAATAAAAATAAATTTTAAATATACAAAAACCTCCAAATTCAGGTAAGATTTGGAGGTTTTGTTATATATTATTCTTTTACAATAATTTTATGATGAAATTATGAAGGCATATCACAACCATTAAATGGATGAAAATTAAAATCTAATTTTTCTATTATTTCCATCTTTGAATTATCTATACTATTTAACAAATCAACTAACAATAAAACGTCTCTAGTCGAACCATCTAAATGTGTGATTCTAAAAATTTGTTTAGCTAAAGTTAAAACTTTTTCTCTTAATTCTTCATCGTTAAGAGTTGAAAATAATTTTTTATTTTCGACTAATACTTTACTAATATCATTTTTTTGACTTGAAGCATTATTATCGGCTAAGTATTTCATCAAATAAAAAGAAAAGTCGTAAGCTACTTTTAAAAATCTATCATTTCTTGTGTAAAAACTTTGAGTTAATTGTTCATAATCTTGATAAGTATTATCAATATACTTTTTAAATACTTTTCTTAAAGCGTCGTAAACAGAGATAACATCAACAGATCAAGAGTTGATATCATATTTATTTTCTTTTAGTTCTTTGTATGTTGTAAAAATCATAAAAACTCCTTTTTAGGTTTATTTTTAAGTAATTTTATAACTTTTTAAAAATATTTAAAATTATTGTTAATTTGTATTTGCTCAACTAAAAACTCTCCAAACAAAAAGCAAAACTACAAAACATGCTAAAATTTAAATATGAATCAAAAAGAGAATTTTAATCAAATAATTCTTAATAGAATGTATGGCGGAACATATATAAGTGATTATGATAACATAGGTCATGAGATTATAAATTTATACAAAAGTGATAATGGTAAAAATTATATATTTTTGTGTGCTGATGGACAATTACCAAAAGAACATCAGGGTTATGAATCAGTAATGCTTTTAATAAGAAGTGCCGGTAATAAATTATTTAAAGTGATAGGAAAAGCAACTGGTTTAAAACAATTTGGTGATGTAACCAAAAATAATGATAAAAAAATAATTCAATACCAAAAAGATGAAATCAAAAAAAATAAAATTACTTATGGCGGAATTTTATTAGACAAAATATTTCATCAAAATAGATTTAAAAAAAACGAAACGCATAATAATATTTATATAACATTTGAAGCAAAAAAAGTTGTTAAATCCGCAGAAGTATTTTACATAACAACGGACCAAAATGACAATGAATATACAGGTAAAAAAATATATAAAATACCAGGCAAAACAATGCTTGGTCGATCATCTAGACGTTACTACAAAGAGGACGAAATAGAGAAATCAAACATTTACAAAGAGTTAAAAAAGATAATAAATGATGATAGCCTTTGAGATAAGGAAACTAAAGTTTTTAAACCTAAAGAAAATGATGGTTGGAACAAAAGAGATAATTTACTCGAAATAATTGGAAAAGATTATGATGAATTATCATATTCAAACCTAATTTATTACTTTTTAAATAAATACCCAGAATTAACTAAAGATTTTGTTAAAAATGTTTTAAAAATCGAAGATGAAAAACTTGACTTTAATAACTTTAAAATTGAAAGAGAATGAGAAAGAATCGATATATCACTTTGAATTAAAAAAGAGGATCAAAACAATAAAGTAGACTTAATAGTAATTGAAAATAAAATAAAGTCAAATGTTTCAAAATACAAAGATGAGAGAACTCAGTTAGAAAAATACAAAGAAACAGTTAATAAAGAAAAAAATAAAATGAAAAATATTGACAAAACATATTTTTATGTATTATCTCCGAATTATAATGAAATTAAATTAAGTAACGATGATTGAAAAAAGATTAGATATAGCGAGTTACTCAATTGTTTTAAAAAATTTAATGATTTTTACAATTTTCAAGAAGATCAATTTAATAAGTTATTATTTGAAAATTTTATAAAAAATATTGAGAAACAATCCAAAGATATAGATAATAATCTAGAAGAAAAAAGTGAATGAATTTTTAATAAAAGAATTATACAATTAAAAAAATAATTGAAGATAACCAAATAAATAATGTTGATATTTGTATTAATTTTATTTATTTGGTTATTATTTTAATCAAATCATTATAATTTAAGCTTAAACCAATAAAACATTAATATGTATATCAATAATAAAAAAGTGCTATAATTTAAAATATATTACATATATTTAATAATATATATTGAATTTTAATTAATAAAATAGGAGAAAAAAATGTCAAAAATTTCAAAAATTCACGCACGTGAAATATTAGACTCACGTGGTAACCCAACAGTTCAAGTTGAAGTTTACACAGAATTAGGTGGATACGGTTCAGCAATGGTTCCATCAGGTGCTTCAACAGGTTCTAGAGAAGCTTTAGAATTAAGAGATAAAGGTTCAAAATACGAATCAAACTGATTTGGTGGAAAAGGTGTTATGTTAGCTGTTGATCACGTCAACAACGATATCGCGCCAGTTGTTGAAGGGTTAGAAGTTACAGATCAACGTTTAGTTGACCAAACAATGATTAAATTAGATGGTACACCTACAAAATCTAAATTAGGTGCAAACGCTATCTTAGGTGTTTCTTTAGCTACAGCTAGAGCTGCTGCAAATGAATTAGATTTACCATTATACAAATATTTAGGTGGATTTAACGCTCACTTATTACCTTTACCAATGTTAAATGTTATTAACGGTGGAGAACACGCATCAAACACACTTGATTTCCAAGAATTCATGATTATGCCAGTTGGTGCAAAATCATTAAGAGAATCATTACAAATGGCTAACCACGTTTTCCATAACTTAGCTAAATTACTTAAAAAGAATGGACACGGTGTTCAAGTTGGTGATGAAGGTGGATTTGCTCCAAACTTCAAATCACACGAAGAAGCTCTTGATTTCTTAGTTGAAGCTATTAAAGAAGCTGGATATACACCTGCAACATCTGGAGAAAAAGCTGTTGCTATTGCAATGGACTGTGCATCTTCAGAATTATACGAAAATGGTGTTTATACATTTGGTAAATTAAAAGCTGCTATAGAATCAAAACAACCAGGATTTGAAAACTTAACAAATGTTAAATTAGAATACACAACAGATGAAATGATTTCATACTTAGAATCACTTGTTGCTAAATACCCAATTATTTCAATTGAAGATGGTTTAGCAGAAGCAGACTGAGCAGGATTTAAAAAATTAACAGCTGAATTAGGAAACAAAGTACAAATCGTTGGTGACGACTTAACAGTTACAAATACAGAAATCTTAAAACGTGCTATTGAAGAAAAATCAATGAACTCAATTTTAATTAAAGTAAACCAAATTGGTTCATTAACAGAAACATTTGAAGCAATCCAAATGGCTCAAAAAGCAAACATGACTGCCGTTGTTTCACACCGTTCAGGTGAAACAGAAGATTCTACAATTGCTGATATTGCAGTTGCTATGAATACAGGACAAATTAAAACAGGTTCTATGTCAAGAACAGATAGAATTGCAAAATACAATCGTTTATTAGCAATTGAAGAAGAATTAGGAACAACATCAAAATTTGATGGTGCTAAATCATTCTACAACATCAACAAATAATAATAACTTTAAAATTACGCGATAAACGCGTAATTTTTTTATTTTTTACCAAAAAACATGTTTTTCCACAAAAAAACACTTTTTATTAATGTTTTTGATAAAAATGTGTAGAATTTTTAAAGTAAAAAACATATTTAATAAATAACAAACATCGAAAGGAAAAATGAATAAAAAATTTAGTGAAAAAAGCTTCATTTTTTACGGGATAAACTTTATAGTTGGTTTTGGTTTCATAGCAACTATTCAAAGTGTTATAAAAACCGGAAACTATAGTTTACTAATTTTTGCAATTACTTCATTAATTGCGGCTGGTATTATGCTAGCGTTCGCAAGAGGTACCCAATATTTTGGTAATAAAATTGGTGGATCATACGTTTATGCAAAAGAAGCTTTTCCAAAAAGTAAATGGTTTTGATTTTTAAATGGCTGAAATCAATTTATGCAAGCTCCACTTTTTTCAGCGACAACACCTTTATTTTTCTCAACTTTAGTCGGATTATTCGTCAATAATCAAGACTATAAAATATTATTGCAACTTGGTTCGTTACTATTCTTTATAGTATTAACAATTGTTTCTGCGTTTAGTTTAAACGTCTCTAAAAAAGTAGTTTTATGAAGTGCGATTGTTAAGTGAATAGTTTTTGTATTAATTTTAGGTGTAATAGTATATTTAGTTGCTTCAAGTCCTGAAATACATCTTTTTAAAAAAGAAAATTCAACACTAGAAACAATTACTCCGTTCACAATCATTAGTTCAATCCTTAGCTTTATATACGCTTACGGTGGAATTGAAGGTTTAGCTGGGTTATCAACTAGTGTTAAAACTAAAAATTTTCAAAAAATATTATTATATCTTTTTGGATTTGTAATATTTATCTATTTAATATTTTTCTTATTATTTTCATTTATACCTACAATTAATTCATCTGGTCAAGATGATTATGTGGCTTTAATAATGAGAAATACATTAGGTATAACAGGTATTATTCTATTTACAATAGGTTTATTATTTAAACAAATAACATCAACAATTTTCTCAATGGTTTACTATGCTAAAGCAGTTGTACCACTTGCTTTAGATTGATTTTTACCAAGCTCACTAGCCAAAGTAGCAAAAAATGGACAACATAAAAATGCGATTAAATTTGTTACAATAATAAGTATTTTTGCAATGATTTTATTAACAATAATTCCGCAAGTATTAGGAATTTCTAATTCATTTGGTGCTGTTTTAAATGCAGGTAATTTAGTTTTCTTTGTACTATATTTAATTGCTATTTTATCAATATTAGTAATTTCTTTCAAAAGAAAAGAATTTAAAATACCAACTTGAGAAAAATTATTTTACATATTAACTATATCACTTATCGGAGTAGTTATTTTAGTAACATTATTACCCCCTATATTAAATGAAAAATATGACCCTTCTCAATTAATAGTCATTTTAAGTTATATTGGATTTATGTTATTAGGTTTTGTAATTTGAGGTTTATATAAAATCATTAAATCATTTAATCCATTAAACAAGTATGCTAAAAATTATTCAAAAATATTTGAATCTAAAAAAACTACTTTAGAAGAATTAGAAAGAAACGGGATTAAAGACATTGTTGAAAAACTATTTGTTAACTCATTCAAAACTCAAAATAAATTTATACTCTTAACCAAACAAAGTGAATCATTTAGAGATCTAATCATAAGAACTTTAGCTCAAGTAATTAATTTTAATAATAAAGATAATGAATTACCAACAAAAAATGTTTATAAACTTAATACCGAAAAACTTCTTTTTACAAAGGAAAATAAAATAACAAAAATTTTATATAAACTTTTTTATAATAAAGCAAACTTAAATTCTGATTTAATAATTTTTATAGAAAATATCGATTTATTAGAAAATCATAATATGATGCAACTCCTAAAAAGAGTAAAAAATCAAACAAATATAAAAATTATAGCTTCTTTAAGTGATGAAACTAAAGCAAAAGATTACAATGATTTATTTATCAATTCTTCTATCGATGATTTAAGTATTGAACAAAAAATAATGATAACTTTATACGCAAAAAATAAAATTTTAGCAAAACAAGAATTGATAGGCGATAGTGATGTTGATCAATTAATTAAAAATTATATTGAACAAAATATGTATATAAGCGATATTTTAGATAAAGTGGATACAGCTGCCGCATACTTAAATTCACAAAATTCTCAATGAGAAAAAAACTTAAAAGAACTATATGATCAAAAAATAAAACTAGAATATGAAAAATATGTTATTTTAAAAGATAAAAAGAATGTTAATATTAAAGAAATTGACTCTAAAATAGACGAAATTGAAACATTAATATTAGAAAAAACAGAACTTTTTGAAAATGAAAAACAAAAAATTAGAGAATTGATTGATAGTTACAATTTAATTTCTGAACACAAAACAAAAGTAAAAGAATACGAAAAAGATAATAACATCTCTGCAGCGTACAATTTAACTAATATAATAATTCCTGAAATCGAGCAAAAAATCACAAGCCTTTTAAACGATATTGAAAACTTTAAAGAATATAAAGCGAAAATAAGTAAAGATATTTTCCTAAAAGAATCTTCAATAATATAAAAAAATCATAACTACTAAATTATGTAGTTATGATTTTTATTTTTTAATTTTAAAACTAGTTTTACATACTGAATCTAAAGAGTTTCTACCGTATAATTGTTCAAAATTTAATACAGCTTCTTTAACTTTTTGACTTGCACCTAGAGGAAATTGGAAATTTCATTCTTCGCTTTGTTTTTTCATATAATTTATTAAATAATATCTAGCAATAATTGAAGCACAAGCGACAGATAAATGAACACTTTCTGCTTTAGTAACAAAAAAAACTTGATTTTTTAATTCATATGTTTTTTTAAAATCAGGGATAAAATTAAATTTTTCTTTGTATCTTAATATAGAATCAAAAGTAGAATATCTATCCACAATAAAAATATCATTATCAAATTTATTTTCATTTAAAAATAAATTTGAATAATTACCAATTGCATTAAAGTGAATAAAGTACTTTATTTCGTTAGCATTAAATCCTTTAGATGTTAAGCTATTGTAGCCTTTTTGAGTTAAAGTGTATGTTTTATAACTTATTTTTTTTATCAACTCTTTTGCAATAAAATTAATTTTAGTAGTACTTAATTTTTTCGAATCTTGAACACCAAGTTGAATAGCTCATTCTTTCAAATTATTTGGTAAATAAGCAACACAACCAATTATAGGTGTAAAGTAATCTCCTACTCCAGTTTCATCAACACCTATTACGTTATAGTCATCTAAATTAATTTTACTCAAGTCATTATAAAAAAACATTACTCGTCCTCTAAGTTTCTTTTCTTTTTCTTCTCATTCGATTTAGCTATTTCAAGTTCTGGATTATCTAAAAATTTATTGATATATCAACCAACTCCACCTTGTTTGTTTGTCTTGTTTATCTTAACGGTTGCATATTGTCTAACATCTTTAGTAGCATTACCCATGGCTACTGAAACATTTGCAACTTTAAACATAGGAACATCATTAAAACCATCACCTAAAGCAATTGTATTTTCTACGGGAATATCATAATATCTCATAAGCATACTTAATGCTTTACCTTTGTTAGCAGTAATATTAGTCATATCGAATACAGGAGATAATCCTTCACCTTTGCTTCAATATGAAAACTCAGCAAGGTCTCCGTATCTAGCTTTTAAATATGTTCTTAATTCTTCAACGTTTGTATCTTTTTTAACATCAAATATAATACCTGTAGGCATTAATGGAATCTTATGAAAATCTAACCCAATTCTTAATTTTGATGATGAAGTAAAACCAAATACTTTCTCCAAATCTGGATCTCTTTTTTGCAATTGAACCCAATCCGGACCTTCAATAGCAATATTAGACACCTCTTTTTGAACTTTTTCATCACCTAAAACATATAAAGCTTCATTTAAATTTAAATATTTAATGTAAGGAATAAATCCATCTTCTTTAGGGTGGTGAATATGAGCACCATTATAATTTGAAACTACTGTATCTAAACCTAAAGTATCATAAATAAATTTTGTACTTCTTCAAGGTCTACCTGTTAAAATACATACTTTATGACCTAATGAAATAGCTCTTTTTATACCATTTATTGTTTGATCATGCACTTCGCCAGTAGCACTAGAAAGTAGTGTTGTACCATCTAAATCGATAGCAAATAAGTATTTATTATTCATATAACTCCTTTATATAAATTTGTTTATTAAATTATACAAGATTTTATTTTTTAAACTATAATAATGTACTTTTAGAAAAAAATTCCACATTTTTTCATAAAAATATTATTTTAACTAGAAAATATAGTTAAAAACAAAAACATATTAATAGTAGTTAAAAACGTAAAAAATAATTTTTTTCATTATTTTGGTAACCAAATGATAAAAATTCTCAATTTTCCATTATAATTATTAAAATATTCAAAATAGAGGTGAGAGGTGCAATGAACAAATATAAAAGAATATTAATAAAACTATCAGGAGAAGGTTTTGCCAACAAAGAAAAACACCTTGCAATTGATAGTGAATTAGTTAAAAAAATAGCCCTTCAATTGAAAGAAATTGTTGCAAAAGGAATACAAGTTTCTATTGTAATTGGTGGTGGTAACTTTTGAAGAGGTGCATCAGCAGAAAAAAACGGAATACCAAGAAACAGAGCAGATTATATAGGGATGTTAGCTACAGTTATGAATGGACTTGCACTTAGAAGTGGTTTCGAACAAGTAGGTTTAAAATCAAGAGTTCAAAGTTCAATAAATATGGATCCTAAAATTGCTGAAACATATGTAAACGAAAAAACATTGAAATATTTAGAAGATGGTGAAGTCGTTATATTTGTTGGAGGTACAGGAAGACCGTTCTTTACAACCGACACCGCTTCAACACTTTACGCATCTGAAATAAATGCAGACGTCATTCTAATGGGTAAAAACGGAACTAATGGAGTTTATGATTCAGACCCAAAAACTAATCAAAATGCAAAGAAATTTGATAAAATTACATATGATGAAATTTTAGAAAAAAAATTACAAGTTATGGATCTTACAGCCACAAGTATGGCAAGAGATAATAATATCAACTTAATAATATTTAACCTTTTAGAAGAAAATTCAATAATTAGAGTATTAGAAGGTGAAATCGAACATACAGAGGTAATAAAATAATGGATATAGAATTATATTTACTTGAATTAGAAGAAAAAAACGAAAAAGCAATACAACATTTCAAATTTGAAATGTCTAAACTTTCAACAGGAAGAGCTAATCCACAAATAATAAAAGGTGTTAGAATAAATTACTATGATACACCTACTTCTCTTGAAGAATTAGCAAACATTAGCGTACCAGAACCACAACAATTATTAATTAAACCTTATGATTTAACATCAGTTAAAGAAATTACAAAAGCATTAGAAAAGGCTAATTTAGGTATTTTACCTGTAGATGAAGGAAATCAAGTTAGACTTACATTCCCAGCACTAACAAGAGAACGTAGAATCGAAATGGTTAAAAACCTTAAAAAACTCACTGAAAATGCTAAAGTTGGTGTTAGAAACTCAAGACAAGACGTTAATAAACTAATAAAAGCTAATGACGAACTATCCGAAGATGTTGTAAAAAATTATTTAGATATTGTTCAAAAACACACTGACCAAAATATTGAAAAAATTAACGAACTTAGCAAAGAAAAAGAAAACGAATTAATGAACGGATAATAATGTAAAGGTGATGAAAATCACCTTTTATTATATAATTAAAATATGAATGATAATATAGCAGCAATAAGTTCTGGATCAAGAACAAACCAACCTATTTCTATAGTTAGATTAAGTGGACCTAACGCAGTAGAAATAGTTAAAAAAATTTTTAAAGGTAAAGTGGGTCAAGACCATCAAATAACTTACGGTGAAATTTATGATAATCAAACACTAATAGACGAAGTCTTAATAATGTGATTTGTTGGTAAAGAAGATAAAAACGGAAATATAATATACAACAATTACGTCGGAGAACCTATTATTGAAATTAATTGTCATGGAGGTATTGTTGTAACAAATAAAATTCTTGAACTACTTTTGGTGCACGGAGCACGCTTGGCTGAACCAGGAGAATTCACAAGAAGAGCATTTTTAAATGGTAAATTAGATTTAGTTAAAGCAGATGCAATACATGACCTAATAATGGCTAAAACTTCAACACAAGCTCAAGCAAGTGTTTCAAAATTTAAAGGTAAAACAAGTGATTTACTAGATAAAATTAATAATAGAATTAGTTTACTGATTGGTACTGCGGAAGTAAATATTGATTACCCAGAATATGAAGATGTTGATCAAATCACTTCTAAATTATTTATTAAAACATTAACTGAATTATCTAATGAATTCAATAAAATTATTAGGGTTTCAGAAAAAAGTAGATATATTTTTGAAGGTGTTAAGGTAGCAATTTTAGGTAAACCTAACGTTGGTAAAAGTAGTGTTTTAAACGCCTTGCTTTCTGAAGATAAAGCAATTGTCACAGATATTGCCGGGACAACAAGAGATTTAGTGGAAGCCAGTTATCAAATTGATGGAATTTTATTTAAACTAATCGATACGGCGGGTATTAGAAAAACAAACGAAATAATAGAACAAATAGGAATTAAAAAATCATTTGATCAAATCGAACAAGCTGATTTAATTTTACATATATTAGATCCGTCGCAAGAAAATAATGAATTCGACATTGAAATAGAAAAAAAATCTAAAGAATTAAATAAATATTACCTAAAAGTTATGAACAAAGTAGATTTAATAGATTCAAAAAATGACGAATATATCTATATTTCAGCATTAAACAACGATATAGATATTCTTGAGAAAGCTTTAGTTGAAAACTTTAAAAATATTGACATTTTAGATGAGAGAATATTTTCTAACACAAGACAATTGTCATTAATAAAAAAAGCAAAAAGACATATTGATGATGCTTTAGTTTTAGCAACAAATGAAGGTTATACATTTGATACTTTAATTGTTGATTTATATGATGCTTGAGATTCTTTAGAAGAAATAAAAGGGAGAGCCAATCGAGAAGATTTATTAGATACTATGTTTTCTAACTTCTGTTTGGGAAAATAATGGGAAAAAGAAGAAATAAATTTATAGATGCACATGCTCACGTCAATTATTCGTACTATACTGATTTTGCAATTCAACAAATTGTTGAAGCTACAGAATACAATAAAGTAAAATTTATTATAAATAACGGCGGACATTTCGAAGAAAATGATCAAGTAATTGAATTATCTAAAAAATACCCACTTTTAAAAGCTTGTATCGGAATTCACCCTGAAAGTATTAAAGATTCCAATTCAATTTTAGGTTTCAAAGAAAAAGTTATTGAAAATTTAGATAATATAGTTGGTATAGGAGAAATAGGAATAGATTATTACTACTCAGATGGACCTAATAGGGATGATCAAATATATTGTTTCGAAGAACAAATAAAAATTGCAAATGAATATAATTTGCCCGTAGTTATCCATATTAGAGATAAAGAAAATGAATTTCAGGCTTATCAAGATGTATATCAAATACTTCAAAAATATAAAAATTTAAAAGTTATGTTACATACTTTTGCCGGAAATATTGATTGAGCTAAAAAATTTATGGAATTTAAAAATTTATACTTTTCTTTTAGCGGCGTTGTTACTTTTAATTCAAGCGAAAACACAAGACAGGTAGTTAAATTCATTCCGCTTGAAAGAATGTTAACAGAAACAGATTCTCCATATTTAAGACCACATCCTTACACAGGTGAAAAGAACGAGCCTAATACAGTTGTTTACACTAGTTACTATATTTCCGCACTAAAAGAAGTGGGGTTAGATAAATTTGTTGATAAAATTAATAGAAATTTAAGAAGGTTATTTAATTTATAATGAAAAAAGAAGTTTATGCAAAAAAGAAGTTTGGCCAAAACTTCTTAAAAGATAATAATATTATTAATAAAATTTTAAAAGTAACCGAAATTAAAAATAATAATATAGTTGAAATTGGGCCAGGTCGTGGTGCCTTAACAAAAGAATTAGTTAAAGAAGTGAATCATGTTGTTGCTTTTGAAATAGATCAAGATATGGTCAATGTCATCCAAAATGAAATTAAAAACGATAACTTAACTTTAATACACGAAGACTTCTTAAAGAGCGACTTATCTTCAATTAAAAAATCTAAAGTTATCGCAAATATCCCTTACTATATAACTACCGATATTTTATTTAAAATTTTTGAACATAGAGACATTTTTTCAGAAGCCATATTAATGGTACAAAAAGAAGTAGCAGAAAGAATAGTAGCAAAAGAAAATTCAAAAGAATATTCAAAACTTTCTTTAAGTAGTCAATTTTTAGCGAACACTAAAATAGAATTTATTGTACCAAAAAATGCTTTTTTACCTGCTCCAAAGGTAGATTCGGCAATAATTTCGCTAAAATTTTACGACAATATAGATAATTCAACTTGAAATTTATATAAGGATTTTTTCAAACTTTGCTTCAATAATCGTAGAAAAAAATTAATTACAAGTTTAAAAACAGTTTATCCTAGTGAAAAAATTATAAATTCTTATAACAAATTAGGATATGATGAAAATTTAAGAATTCAACAATTGCCCTTAGAAAAAGTTGTTGAATTATACAAATTACTAACTAATTAAAAAATCTTATGTGTAAAACATAAGATTTTTTAATTAAATAACTTTAGTCAAATTCAATTATTTCATTAGATTTTTCATATACATCAATTTTATTTTTAACATCAATTTTATTTACAATTCAACCAGATAGTTGATTCATTTTAATAAATTCATAAATTCTATTATTTCCATTAATTTCTTTTAAAGTTACAACAACTCCAAACTTAATTTTCGAACTTTTAGTTAACACTCTTTCTTTTTTTATGATCTTAATTCCTCAATTTTGATTTAAAAAAGTTTGTTTGCTTTTCTTTTGCCTACCTTTTTTGGTTTTTACATTTTCACTTATAACTTTAACATTATCTCATTTTCTATATAAATCACGCGCACTCTCTTCGTAGGTGTAATGATGATCATCATTTTGATTATTGTTGTTTATTGTCAAGATGTTACCTTTTTTATCTTTAATTCTTCCAAAGTGTATATCTAATTCTGTATTTGTGTAATCAACACCTTGATTTTTTGAACTATTTGGAAAATAACACAACACAGCTTTGGCTATAAATGGATGCTTTCCTTTATCAATAGGTACAATAATATTATTCGCATATGATTCATACGCATCTGCTGTTTGATAAAAAATAAATTTAATTTCGTCTTTAGGTGTATTAATTATTTTATTAATATGAATAGGTACAATTCCATATCCAACTTTAAAGTCCGTTTTATTTTCTCAACCAACCGCAGAGTCAATTACCAAAGCTTTCGCGACTTCTCTAGAAAATTTCATTATATGTATTAAATATGCTATTTTTCTAGTTATTCAAGGAGCAGAAAATGAAGTACCAGTTACAAGTTTTTCTCCTAAGTGAGTGCATGTTCTAATTGGTTGTTCATCAGTGCCGCCATAATAGGAAACATCAGGTTTTTGATAAAACGATAATACAGGACCACTTCGAGCATAATCAGTAGGTTGATTATTAAAATTAACAGAATTTACTACTAAAGAATTAATAGAATCAGCCGGAGAACCTATTTTATTTATATTTTTGTTCAATTTATTTGTACCAGCAATAATAAATATTATGTCATTTTCATATTGTAATTTATCTAAAAAAGCAGCTTCTGGTGAAATAAAATTATTATTTATTTCTAAATACGATCCTAAAGACAAGTTTCAAACTTTAATATCTTTATTTGATAAAACAATTTCTTTTATAGATTTTAAAATAGAATAAGAGCTAAACTTACTTGCGGTAGACACACCAAAATGTTTTACTCTAAACCTACCGCAACCATCTTCTAATTGTGGATTAAATGTTGGACCATCAACAATTATTGAACTAACTGCAGTACCATGGAAATAATCATTGTTTTCTAATTCAATATTAGGGTCTAACATATTTTTGAATTCAACTCATTTACTAAAGTAAACATCTTTATGGAACATAGTGTCAATTACACCAACTATCGGCTCATCTTTAGGGTTCGGGATATTTATTATTGAACTATTATTTTTATTATCATTTAAATAAAGTTTTGTGTCTATTTTTGAAATGTCGCTAACTGACATCGAAATTAAAAATGGAGCTTTTTCTTTTAAAATGTTATATTCATTAGTTTTTAATAAAAATGTTGTTTCATCAATTTTTCTTATATTAGTATAACTAATATTTAATTGATCAAAAATATCACTAATTTTAATGCCTGTTTTGAAAATTGTTACAATTGAATCTTCTTCGATATCAACAACTTCTTTTTCCACATTTATTTTATCAACTCAGTAAGAATCAACAATTACATTCACAAATGTGCTTTGTTTTAGTTTTGTTTTACTAAATAGATCCTTAAAATTCCCTGAATTAATTTTCAATATCGTTAAATAATCTATTTCTTCTCCGAAATTCTTTTCAAAAATTTGAATTACTTCATTTAACTTTTCGATAGAACTACGCAAAACCTCTATTGTCATACAATATGTAATAATGTGCTTTGTTTTATTTTCGTTAAATTTTGCTCCTACAATCGAATTGTTATTATATCTAATATTATTTTTAAATAACCCTCTTACTCTATTGCTTTTAGCTACTATTTTTATGTAGTGAACACTAATTAAAGGGTTAATTTTTAATTTTTCGTTTTCTCAGAATTCAAGTGTTTTTACTAAATCATTATATATTTTTTTTAATTTAGAAATATTTACATATTGACCAATCGGTAAGTTCGATGGTCCTGGTTTAGTTCTTGAAGGACTCTTTTCAAATTCACCTTTTAACTCTAAAATTTCGTTCATATTATTCCTTTAAATCTCTAGATAGTTGACTTTTTGATACACTTGTTAAAATTTCTATTTCTCTTAGTGTAAAGCCTAACGTTTGTAATTCTTTTATTTCTATTTTATTTCCATTTTTTACGGTATTATACAATCTTTTTAAATAGTCAAATTCATCATCTAATTTACTAAAAGCTAAAGAAGTTCTTATTATATTTTTTAATTCGCCCGGATATGGTATTGTCTCATATAAATTAATAATTTTTCTAAAAAGTCTTACATTTTTACCAACATTATCCATTTTCTTAATATAATCATTCAAAATTATTTCTGATATATCAATTAAATCTTCTTTACTATATTTGTCAAAATTAATTACGGAATCAAACCTTCTAATTAACGCCTTATCAAAATGTTTATATAAGTTTGTAGTTGCTATTAATACTACCTTATCGTTTAATTGATCTAAACCATTTAAAACAGTTGTAGTTGCTCTCCCCATTTCCCTTAGGTCATTTGAATCAACTCTTTCCATAGCTAAAGCATCTATTTCGTCAAATAAAATAACCACTTTATCAGGCATTCTTAAATTATTTATTTCATCAAATAATTTCGAAATATTTTTACTAGTTTGTCCTAATTTGCTATCAATTATTGTAGAAAAATCCACAACAAATAATTCTCTTCCTAAAATTCTTGCTATATGTTTTGATGTTTCAGTTTTACCTGTACCGGGTGGTCCAACAAAAAGAAATTTATTAATACCTATATCTCTTGTGGTAGCATTAATAATTCCTATAACATCCTCTTTAATGATATCTGGTATAGGTAGCGACTTGCTACTTGTTTTTATTTTTTTAATAAAATTGTGATTATCTGCTATCATTTGTGGAAAAAAAGTATTTCCTTCTGCTAATAAACCCATTATATATTCCGCAAGTGAATAATCGCCCATTTGATCAAATTCACTAGCGATTTCATATGCTTCATTTTTAAAAGCTATATCGTTTTTTTCTGAAAAATATTTTATTAAATTTAAAATTCTGGCTTTTTTCATTTTTGCTCCTTTGTTATATTAAAAGTATAGCACAGTTGGGACAATTTAATAATATTTGGGACAAAATTTATTTTTTATACAATAAAACTTGTTTACAAAACATTTTAGTTAGTATTAAATAAAATTGTTTAAATATATCTTTTATTTATTTTAGTATGTAAAAATCAACTCATATTGTGTATAAAAAAATAACATTTTCATGTTAATTTTGGTATATAAGTATAGTTTTATATTTTTTATTTAGATAACATCTTCTTTCTTAAAATTAATAAAAATATTGTCCCTGAAGATATTATCCCTAATGCAATTAAGGCAATTAAAAGAAATTTTTTAATATTATAATTTGAACTTCCTTTATTTTTTTCTTTTTCTATATTTTTTTCACTATCATTTGAATTTTTATCTCTACTTTTTTGATTAGTTGTTTTAGATTCATCCGTTTTTTGTATATTGTCTTTTGGAGTTACATTCTTTTTATTTGAATTTTGGTTACTTTTTTCTTTATTTGAGCCATTTTTTTCTTCAATAGAAGTATTTACATCTTTATCGTTGCTTTTTTCTAGGTTATCATCTGAATAATTTTCATTATCTAATTTAGTTTCGCCTCGATCTTTGTTTTTAGGTAATATTTCATTTAATGTATAGTTGTGAAATCTAAAATTTTCATTAACTATATTAAGTTCCGGTTTAACAATTTTACCTATTTCATTTAAAACTTCTTGAATTTTTAATTTTAAATTAAAAAACGATACTTTAGGTCTTGTTGCACTAAGTATTTTTTTATCTGATAATTCATAAATTCCAACAGTATCAAATAAAAAATTTCTTTCTTGTGGGGTTTGTTGAAATAGACTTCAAATTCTATTTTGCTCATTTTGTGAAATATTGTAATAATCAAAAATAGAATTAAAAACTTGGATTTTAAGATGATTTATTAAAGGTAAGCTTAAATTATAGTAAATTAATGAAGCGTTATCATTTAGTTTATTATCAAAGTTTATATTGGTAGGTCAATTATTTAAGAAATCATCGCCCAAATTAAGATTTAACATTTCTAAAACATCTTCTATATAATAATTTTTAATAAAATTAATAACTTTATTATAAGGTATTGAATTTTCATCTAAAATAGATTCATTTTTAAAAACAATTGCTGGATTTATCATTCAAATTTCATTAAATGAATAATCCACATCTTTATGATATCTATAAAGGTCACTTTTAAATAAATATGCATATTTATTTAAAAGAGCCTTGTAGGTACTCAAATCACTCAAATTAAGTTTTGATATTAATGTCTTTATTTCTTCATTATTACTCAAGTCTAAACTTTTGTTGTCATGTTTAAGTTCTGGATCGATATTTAAAAGATATAGTTTTGGTTCAATAGCATTTTTAAAATATATTCTTTCTGTCTCTTCTTGAGAATGTTCTATTTCATCTTCGCTAAATCATGAATCACCATTAATAGAATCTACGTAAAAACCACTAAATATAGTTCGTGCTATATTGGATCAATACTGATAAGCAGTCTTATTCTCTTGCTTTATAGTTCATTTAGATTTTTGTAAATCATTCATTAACTCACTATAAGTAAAATTTTCTCTTGCTTCGTCAATTCATTTGTGACCTAAATCAACTAACACGCTAGCTATCATTTGATCTCAAATATCTATTTCAAAGTTATTATTATTGTTTATTTTTTCTTTAATTGTACGCTCTAGTTCAGTAGAATTATAATTATTATTACTTTGAGCAAAAAAGATATCAGAAATAATATTTATATAAGTATTTTTCAATATTTCTACAACTTTATTTTTAACTTGTTCTTTAGTTGTGTTTTGGATAGAATCAATTTGAGAATTAAAGTTATTATTAGTAAAATACTTATTAAAAAGTTTTTTGTAATCTTCTTTTATTTTATTAAATTCATCATTAGTATAACTTGATTGACTAGATTGCGAAACTCCCGATGATGCTAAAGTAGGTAAACTAGTTAAATTACCTAAATGAAATAATATGGAATATATTGACTTCATATCAACTCCTTTAAAGACATATTATATAAAAATAATCGCAAAGGCGATTATTATTTGTATGGTATTACATGAACATGTGTATGCATAACTTCTTGTCCGGCACTTTTTCCGGTGTTAATTACAATTTTAAATCCAGTTGCTTCATGATTTTTGATTTTTTCGTCTGCTAACTGGCGAGCTATTTTCATTAAATAATTAACTTCTTCTTCGCTTTGTTCAAGAAGATTTTCTTTTTCAATTTTAGGAATAACTAGAAAATGTCCAGGTTGTTTGGGATTAACATCTAAAATAGATATAACCCTATCATCTTCATAAATTATATTAGAGTTAATTTCTCTATTTATAATTTTTGTAAAAATACTAGCCAAGGAATTTTGACCCTTCTAATGATTTTTTCAATGTTTCATTTTCTGTTATTGTTAATTTGTTCCCTAAGGCAACAAAAGCATCAACCGCTTTATTGTAAAGTGATTCATCATTAACTGATAATATTGTAGTTAAAATTAATAAATTAGGAGCAAAAAAAGTATTTTCCATTGTAAAGATTGTCATTTCTTTTTCTTGATCATCTGGATTGGTTACTTTTTTTGTAAGCGGCATAATTCTATTTAAATAAGATATATTTATTTTTCCATCATTATTTGTAATTTTGATAGATTCTTCTAAACTTTCATCTTCTCTTACTTTAACTAGTTTATTAGTTGAATAATTATAGAAACCACTCATAACAACATTTTCTTCTGATAAAGCTGATATAGAAATATCAAAACTAAAAGGAGTTTTTTGGATACCAACATAACCACCTAATTTTGTTTCAATATTTTTATTATTTGAGAACAACAAATTAGATGATACAACATTATCTGTTGTATAGTTTTTTAATGCTATAGCATTGTAATCATTTATGTTTGAAATTGTTTTGTATTTTGTAGTAAATAAATCTTGTTCTTTATCTGATTTAAATTGTCATAATTGAACATAATTTTTGTCAAGAATATAATCAATTAACAAAAAGTTATTTTGATCAAATCTATCTTTATTTCTTGTATATTTAGAGTTATCAATTTTTTCTAATTCTTCTTTTGATGAAATTGTTAAATATTTATTAACTAATAGTTGTTTATTAACCAATAATCTAACATCAGCTGATTTATTGTTATATAAAATTGTAAATTGGTCTAAAGTTGGTAATGATTTAAAACTATACGCTTTTTCTAACACTTTAAATTCTTCTTGGTTTAAAACACCTAATGAAAGTAAATTTGTAATTTGTTTTTCTAAATATTTAGAATCTTTTTGATTTTGATATTCTACGTATGTTTTATAAGTTTGGAAAGCAGCTTCTTTATACTCTTGATTTGAAATTAAATTAGCATTTTCATCAACTTGATAGTAATTTTTTAAAACATTTTCAATTCATAAGTTTTCTACTTCTGTTTTAACTTTTGCGTCTTTAAATAATTCGTCTTGTTGAGTTTTTTCAATCGAATCAGCTGTTCTACCACAAGAAATAGCAGCAACACTAATAGAAGCTAATGATACTGGCAAAATTACTTTTTTAAATCATTTTATCATTATTTATCCTCTCCTTGTTTTAACATTTTTCTTAATGCACTTTCGTATAAATCAAACGCACTTTCTTCAGAATAACTAAATGTTTTATTAGTTGTATCGTAATAAGCAACTTTCATTTTTGCGTCTTTATAACTTAAATTTAAGTTTGTTTCAGAATTATAAGTATCTTTTATTCATTTATCAATTTTGTCTAAATTATTTGTTATTTCAACACTAACTTTACCGTTAGAAATTGAGTAAGCAATATTTGAGTATTCTTCAAGAACTTGATCGTTATATTTTTCTTTTTTATCAGTTATAGAGGGATTATCAATATTTTTTAATGCTGCTTTAAGCGCATCATCTTGTAAAGCTTTAACAACTATTTGTTCTTCACTAAGTTTTTTATTAATTTTATTAACTAAATCAAAATGAGTAGAAAAACCTTTTAATACATTAATCATGTCGTCTTTGAACATTTTAATATATTGATCTTTTTCTTGAACCATTGTTACTTTGAATAAATTAATTCCTGTCGCATTTAATAAAGCATAGTAACCATCTTTATCTTTAACTTTATAAATTGTAGAAACATAATTTTTATTATCAACATTTATATTAAAGTGGTTGTTGAATGTATCTTTTATTCACTTTTCAAATTGAGCATTATCCATTGAATTAATTAATCTAGAAATATAACTATTTAATAAAGTTGTTTTTTCGATAAATTCTTGTTCGTTATTTGTTTGAGATTCCATTGTTTTAAGTTCTTTTTGCAACTTATCTATTTCAGATTCTAAACTTGAATTTACTCCTGTAGGTAATTTGTAAATTTCATTTAAGTTTATTTCTGGAATTTTTTTATCTCCTTTTGAAAGTTCATCTTTAGCAATAATTCCTAAAGCTTGCTCTTGGTTTGAAGTGAATAAATCTTTAAAAGTAACTAATGCGCTTTTTAAAAGTGAGTCTGATTTTGTTAATGTTAAAGATTCAATATAACTTGAATATAATGTTTTATCATATTGAAATTCTTCGCTTGTTTGATTTTCTTTAATTAATGAGTATTCGCTTGCAGCTTTAAATTTCTTGAACAATTCTACGTTTTGTATAAATTCTCTCGATGTTGTTGGATTACCATTATTTGCAGTTGTTTTAATTATTGAAGAATAACTTAAAATGTTTATTAATTTCTCTTTCGATTTATCATCGAATTTAAATGGTTTTGTTAATTCAGGATCATGAGCACCAGGTAAAATTATAGACTCAACATTCATTAAAGAATTTGAACTAAAGTAAGTATTAATTAACTCAATAGGATCTTTTAACTTATCAATAAATGAACGAGTTGTAAATGTAACCGCTTTATTAGCAACTGAAGAATCTGTATAATAATTTTCATTTTCTTTGTAAAATGAGAATACTTTATCACCTTTGTGGAATAAAAGTTTTTGAGGTAAAGTGTTTCCGAATTCATCGATATCATAAATATCTCTTTGAGCAACTCTATTAATGTAATTTAAATCATAAGTTTTAACTTCAATTGTAAAACGTCTTAACGCTTCATTTTCAATTTCTTTAAATACTAAATATTCAGTAGCTTCTTCTACTGTGTTGCTTTTTCCAAATTCATCTGATTGTAATTTTTCAAGAAATGCTTTTTCTCATGTTTGAAAAGGATATTTCTTTTGAATATTATTTCTTTCTTCATCAATCTTTGCTTTTTGTTCTTTTTCGATATCTTCGATTTTCTTTAATTTAATATCACTTCTAACTGTTTCGCCAGCAATCAATGAATTATTAAAAATATGTTCATATATTTGAGAAGCACGTTGCTCTTGTTTGTATCACTCTAGAATAATCTTTTTATATAAAGAACTTACTTTGCTTTGGTTTGTTTTACTTGTATCTGTTAAAACATTAGTTAGTTCTTTAACATTGATTTTTGTTACAACACCATTACTATTTTTAAATTCAAAAACATTTACATCATCTTTAGTTGGTTGTTCATAATTTACTTTTGTACTATTTATAACTGCAGGTATTGTTATACCTAAAAAAGCACCAACTCCTAAAGTTGATAAAATAGCAATATTTATATAATTTCTTTTCTTTTTGTTAGTAGTATTTTTATTTTGTTTTTTTTCATCGTATGAGTCATTAACTTCTGTTAAACGTTCAAAAAATGACTTTTGTCCTTTTGCCATAAAGCTCCTTTTTTATAAACTTTTAATTTTATATTAATTATAACAAAATAAACACTTTTTAATTAATTACAAAGCCTAAAAAATCTTTTTTTTACTTTTGTTAAGAGCGCTAAATAAAATCGCCATTTTTTGATGTATTAAAAAAATAAAATTATGCTTAAGTTTATTTTAACTTTTATGGAATTTAGTAATTTTAGGAATAATAAATGGGCATTATTTCGAAACTCTATTTTTACATATTTAATTAATATTTAATACAAAAACTTTTATTATGAATTTATTAAAATAGTGTAATAAATCATTTGTAATAACGCACTAATTAATTTATATTTATTAGAACGGATTTAATAAAAATTAATTTTAAAGCTATTAAATAAAATCTAATAAAAAACAGAACTTACTAGAAGAATAAGTTCTGTTTTTAAACAAACATTTTATTTAACAAAGTTGATTTAATATTTTCTAGTTTTTTTAATTTTCGTTGAAGTAGTGCGATTGATGAGTCTAATGTTTTTAATAATTTAATTATTCTCTCTTGTTCTTTTAATGAAGGAATATTAATTTTAACAAATTTAGATTTTTGAATGCTGAAACTATCTCTAACCCCACTATTTTTATATAAATTTATTATTTTTTTAAATATATGTGTTTTAAAGAAACATTCTAAGTAATAATCATCTATCATTTCATTTGTAAAAAATGTTTCATAAATATTGCTTACAAGTCCATTTTCTTGGTTTCTATAATATGCGATAGAACCTATATTAATTCTAGAAGGATTAAAAGCAAACGAGTTGGGTCTAACTATTTTAGAATTAGTTTTATCAGCATGTACTGCTTTTCCTCCAGAATTAAAGAAATCGTTTTGTAAAATAAAGCCTAAATTATTGCTTACAGAATAACTTTTATATTTAAGATTAGAACTATTTTTTTGAGAATATCAAGTTATAAAACTATTAAATTGTTCCTGTACTCAAGGATTAGTAAACTCTTTAAATCTAATTTCAGGAAATTGCGCTTGATAGCTTACAAACATTTTATTAAGTAGAAACTCTTTAATATTTTTCATTTTTTCTAACTTACGCTGAAGTAGTGCGATTGATGAGTCTAAATTAGTGAATATTTTTGATATTTTGTTTTGTTCCTGAAAATTTGTTATTTTTACGTTTGTTTTTTGCACAAGAGAAATATAGTGTCTTGCATGATTTTCCGATTTTAAATTAAGTTTTTTAAGTAATAAGGATATGAAATATAAATTATTTTTTGTATTATCAGTTAATAATATTTTTATTGCACTAGATTTTACAATATATGGGAAATTTACATACTTAAATAACAACGTAAAGTCATCAAAAATTATTGACTCTTGGTCGAAAAAATTATCTTCATTTGAATAACCTAGTAAAAATGATTTATTAGCAGTCAAAACAGGTATTTTCCCTTTTTCTAATAATTTTTTTAGAGTTGTAGTATATTTATCAGGTCTAATGTAATATACTAACTCTTCAATAATTAGTTGTACTCAAGCGTTAGTAAATTCCTTAAATCTAATTTGTGGTTTAAAATCGTTATTATTACTCATATTTTTCTCCGTATAATACTTTAAATTTATAAATATTTTACCATATTTAACTTTTGATGACACCATATAGGGTTACTTATAAAAAATATTTACATTTTTTATAAAAAGTAGTAGGTATTTTTTCATTTTATTTTTAAAAAAATTTCTTAAAAATAAATATAACTTGATCACCCTTCAAAATCATTAAAATATCTCAAAATAAGAAAGTAAAAAAAGACATTTAATTATAAAATTATAAGTTAGGTGAATAAAATTTGACACAAAACTCATATTAATTTTTTATTGATATGAGTTTTTTTCATTTTAATTTATTAAATTATATATTATATTAACACCGAAAATAATATAACTCAAATTATATTTTACGTATCTTTACGTTTATTTTTTATTCATAATGTTTATGTTTATATTTTTAGAACGAGTGATTATAAAATTCGACTGAATTAAATGATTTTTTACGTGCTTTAAATCCTTCTTCATTAAGAGTTTCAAATGGTGTCTTATAGTCTAAATTTTTTTGTAATCTTGTGTAATTATAATAAATAAAATATTTGTTTATCTCATTATAAATACCTAAATAATTTAGTTTATTAAAATTGCTTAATCTTATTTTTTCTCTTTCAAGATTTGCAAATAAATATTCTGAACCACGATTTTCTAATGAGTTGCCTTTAGCTGACATTGATTGAATTATTTTATTTTTTACTAGGTAATTTTTCACATCAAAATTAGCATATTCTGCACCATGATCTGTATGAAAATACTTAGGTTTAATATTGTATTTTTTGATACAACTTTTCAATAATGATATTGTATCGCTAGCTGTTCTAGTGTCTTGTAAATTTCAATTTAAAATCATATTTGTTTTCTGGTCTCTAATAACATGCAAGTAATAATATTTATTTTTAATTTTTATGTATTTTATATCTGCTGTTCAAACTGTTCCGAATTTTAAATCAACTATATTCTTAATTTCGTTATTTGCTCAAATATCACTATATTTGTGTTCTTTTGGTAATTTTTGTTTACCTTTTATATATGCTTGTGACTTATATTTAGAAGCTTCATATGAAAGTCTAAATTCATATTCTGTGATGTTATTATTATATTCTTTAAAATGTTTTCTAAACTTTTTATCATTATTAAATAACTTTATAAATTGATGATAC
>NZ_JAOPHP010000030.1 GCF_025515455.1 Mycoplasma sp. CSL7503-lung
TTTTGATATTGAAAACAAAGTAATAATATTGATTTTTTAAGTAAAATTTTAGATTTTTTTAGATCGTTAAGATATAATAAAAATACCAAGCACGAAAGTGTTGCACTTGATATTTCATTTTAGGATGAAATTAAGTTTTAATCCTTAATTTCATTTTTAATTATTCAATAATATTCATTTTTTTAATTTAAATAACTTTTAGCGGCACTTAATACTTTTAAATAAAAAACGAGGAGCAAATTTAACATAAAAATAATAAAATGTTTCTTAAATATTGGATCTATGTTTAATTTAGACTGATCATCCTTAAAATTCAATGTATTTAAATAAAAAACAAAAATGCTTTTTGCTTCAATACATCAAACAAAAAGTATAAGTTAATCGCCTAAATTCTTAACAATCACCTAAAAATATGCTATAATTAGGCGAAACAAAAGGATAGTGTGCGAATGAAAATATTCGATTATAAAAACTTAAAAAAACATAAATGAGATAGTGAAATAATAAATCTTTTAACACAAATTCATGAGCACAAAGGGAAGCAAGAACTTTTTTTAAAAAGAAAACCTGCTGTTTTAGATAAATTAGTTGAAATCGCTAAAATTCAAAGTGTAGAAGATTCTAATAAAATAGAAGGAATTGTAACAACTGCAGTTAGAATAAAAGAGTTGATGAATCAAAAAACTACACCCAAAAATAGAAATGAAGAAGAAATTATTGGATACAGAGATGTACTCAATACAATTCATGAAAGCTATGAGTATATTCCAATTAATAGTAACTATATTTTACAACTTCACAGAGATTTGTTTAAATATAGCGAAAAAGGAATTGGCGGTAGGTATAAAAGTACGCAAAACTCTATTATTGAAAAAGATAAGTACGGTAACATAAATGAAAGATTTAAACCTTTACCTGCGCATGAAACCCCGGATGCAATTAAAAATATTTGCAATGAATTAAATATTGAATTGGACAAAAAAGAAGTAGATTCACTACTTTTAATTCCAATTTTTATCCACGATTTTCTTTGTATTCATCCATTTAATGATGGAAATGGTAGAATGAGTAGATTGCTAACAACACTTTTATTATATAGACAAGGTTATGTTATTGGAAAATATATCAGTTTAGAAAGCAAAATCGAAAAAAATAAAGATAGTTATTATGTCGCTTTAGAAAAGAGCGGTATAGGTTGACACGACAACAAAGAAAACCCTTTACCATTTATAAAATATATTCTTAGAACTATATTAGCTGCTTATATTGATTTTGAAAAAAGAGTAGGTTATATAGAACAAAAAATTCCAACAATTGAACTTGTAAAAAATGCAATCGATAATAAGTTAGGAAAATTTACAAAGAATGATATGATGGAATTAGTTCCTAGCGTTAGTAAAGCTACAATTGAAAATATGTTAAAACAATTAGTGGAAGAAGATTATATTCAAAGACACGGAAAAGGTAAAGCTACTTTTTATGTTAAAAAATAAAATAAATTAATATGTTATACTATAATAATAGTAGTAACCATAAAATAGGATTAATCGATAATTTTATTTAAAAAATATATGTGAGGTAAAAACATGTCAACACGTAAACATAAAGAATATATAGAAAATGTTGATGATAGAGAAATTGCAATGCATAAATACATAAAATTATATTTAGAAAATAATGTTGATCATACTAAATTTGAAGTTGTACATAGAAATGATATTTTAATAAAAAATTTTAACGAACAGGATCAAGAATATTTTTATCAATTTTTATTAAATTCGCATAAAGAAATTGATTTATGCACTAAAAATAGTAAATTATGCCCTTTTGAAGTTTCAAAGGAAGAATTTATGGATATAGATTTAACTAAATATGAAAGAATACTCATTAAGCATATTTTCGAACTTTTTTAATAAATTCATTAATAAATTGAGAGGGTGCACGTAATTAGTGAGTTAAAAAACAAATTTAATTGAAAGCAATAACAAAATAGGTTAAACCCTATTTTTTTATTTTTGTCTTTACTAAGATATAATCATTTATGAACAATACCTATTTTAATTTTACAAACACCAAAACTCAAACTTGCTAAAATATAAAAAATAAAAATATCATTTTTTAAGATTAAATATTAAGTTAAAAACAATTATCTTTTTGTAAGATAACCAAAAAAAATAAGAAATGAAATTTTATACGAATAAATTTAAAAAATAAGTTTTTGTACTAGTTATTTATCAAAAAAATAATTTAACATCTAGAATTATTATTTTAGATAGAGAATACTATGTAATTAAATGGATATTCTAAAATATAATTCAATTAAAACACTTTATATATAAGTAAGCACTTTGGTTTTATTATTAAATCTTCAATAATGATAATTACAAAAATTGTTTATAATTAAAATATATTAAATTATAAGAAGGGATTAAATATATGGAAAATAAAGATTATTCTCAATTACTTGAGGATTACAAAAATAAAATTGATCAATTATCTGTAAATGATCTTAATAAAGATCAAAAAGCATTATGTAAAATGCTTTTAGATAATTTAAAAGATAAAACTCAACTTCAAAATGTATATCAATTTTTAATGCAAAGAGTAAAAATTGGTTTTACTTTTGATGCCGCACCTGAAATCAATAGTAAAATGATTTCGGTTCTTAAACACAACCAAGAAAAGTCTTTTAGCTTCAAAGAAGCTAAAAGCGAAAATACCTTAATCATAGGAGAAAACTATGATGTACTTAAGAATTTATTAGTAATAGAGAGAGAGAGAGTCGCGGCTTAGATTATAACTACGACGTAATATATATTGACCCTCCTTATAACACAGAATCAGCACATACAGATGGAAATAACTCTGCAAATGACAAAGAAAATGTTGGTGCTTCTAAATTTATATATCGTGACAAGTTTAACCGTAACGGTTGACTAAATATGATGAACGAAAGACTTAAATTGGCTAAAAAACTTCTCAAAGATGATGGAGTTATTTTTGTATCGATTGATGATAACGAACAAGCATATTTAAAGGTCTTGATGGACGAGATTTTTGGTGAAGAGAATTTTGTAGCGAATGTTTCTAGATTAACTACACCACATAGAGCTGATCAAGAAAAATTTTTGAACACTAATCACGATTATCTATTAATTTTTGCCAAAGATAAATATAATTTAAAAAAATTTAACAAAGTCATAAGAAAAGAAATTGATAATAATAAAGTAGAGATTGACGAATTTGGACGTAAATATATTGTAAATGACACATCAGCAATCTTAGCATCTGTCGGGCAAGGATATGTAACTTCGTTAGATTATGATATTGAAATAGATGGTCATATTTTTAAACCTATATTGTCAAACGGGGAACGTTGAAGATGATTATGAAGTAAACCAAGATTCGAAGCTGCTATTAAACATAAGATACTAAAATACAATAAGGAAAAAAATTCTATAAGAAAAATAAATTACTTAAATTATTACTTCGAAGAAAAAACAAATGAAATGGTCAAATCAAACAAAGAGTTTATGATCATGAACACAACAGAATTTATAACAAATCAAGACTTTAAAAATCTTAACGGTACAAAAGAAGTTAGTGAAATACTATTAAACTTTTCATTTCCTAAACCAGTAAATTTAATTACACAATTGTTAAGATTAATTCCCAACAAAAACGCTCGCGTTCTAGATTTCTTCGCAGGTTCAGGAACAACCGGTCACGCAGTTATGGAACTAAATAAAGAAGATGGAGGAAACAGAACTTTTACACTAGTAACTAACAATGAAAATAATATTGGTTATGAAGTTACTTACGAACGTTTATTTAGAATAAATAATGGTATTGGTACAAATAACGAAACTTTTAAATGAGCTGAAAAGAACGAACCATATAAACAAAATTTAAATGTTTTTGACCTAGAATATAGTAATATTAGTGTAGACCAAAACCAAATTAAAACAGAATATTTAATCGATACACTTAGAAATTCTTTATCTGAATTTGATGTGAAAAATATCACAGATGAAGAATTGCTTAATAATTTAAGTAACCTGTACTCATTAGAAGGTGATGATTCAAATGGAACCAACTAAAACTCAAAATAAAGCAATTTCTCAACTGTTAAAACATTTTAATAATTCATACATTGAAAATAAATCTAAAATAGTTGAATTTAAAGCTCCGACTGGTTCTGGTAAAACTTTTATGATTGCTAACTTCATTGATCGAGCAATTACTTTTAATAAAAAAAGAGAAAATAAACCTATTGTTTTTGTTGTTATGACATTATCTAATGCTGAATTACCTAAACAAATGGAAGAGAATTTTAACGATTATAATTTCTATTTAAAAAACAGAGACATTATTTTTGAAAGAAAAGAATCTCCGTCAAGTACTAAAAACAAAGCTAAGGATGCTGATTATACTTTTAGAGTAGAAAATAATAAAGTTTTTATACTTGGTGCATCTTCATTTGGTACAAATAGAATATATACCGAACAAGGTGTTTTAGACAAATTCATTTCTGAAATTTCAAATAACTACTTTGTTGTCTTTATCCGTGATGAAGCACATATTGGAACAAAAGAATCCGGCATCAAAGGTAAAAACAAAAAAGAAGCTGAAAACTTTTACAAAAAAATGATGAATGCTTCTGATTTTCAAATTAATATGACCGCTACACCTAAAGGTATATATGAACAGGTGAAAATTACTGAAAATGAACTCAAAGAAGATGATCCTATACTAATTAAAACTACAGGTTATTTAAATCAAGGTTTATCAGAAATTAATAGTGAACAAATTGATAATTTACAACTATTAGACATTGCATGCAATAAATTTAATCAAATTAAACAAAAATATATTACCGAAGAAGGGTTGATAGGTAATATCAATCCAGCTATGTTAATACAAGTTAATGATAAAAAGGAAAATGATACTGATTTTGATAAAAAAATTGAAAAAATAATTAAAAAATTAGAAGAGCATAATTTAACTTGAGCTAAATACTTTTCAAGTGAAAAAATTGACTCAAACATGCGCGGAAAAATCTCTTTAAGAGAGATTTCGAAAAAAAGTTCAGATATCGACGTAATAATCTTTAAAGTTGGTCCTGCAACTGGTTGAAATATTCCACGTGCTTGTATGTTAGTTCAACTACGTAATGTATATTCAGATAGTTTAAGTATTCAAACTCTTGGTCGTATCAAACGTAACCCAAGACCAAATTTTAATTTTAAAGATGATTCAATTGCATATCAATATTGAGTTTATTCTAATATTGATAATATTGATAAAATCGATAAAGAGAGAGAATTAAGTTCATATAAACTTAATAAAGAAAGTTTAAATGATAAGTTTTACTACGGAGAAATTAATAAAGAAGTAGAAAAAATAAATATTGATTTAAGTGAGCAAATTATTGAATTTATTAAAATAAACACTAATAAATTATTGTAAGTTAGGTGAAAAAAATTTGACACTCCAAAATAAAGGAGTGTTATTTTTATGTCCAAACATTTTACATTTGAACAAAAAGTTAAATATTGCAAAATTATTGATCAAACCGATTTTAAAACAGC
>NZ_JAOPHP010000031.1 GCF_025515455.1 Mycoplasma sp. CSL7503-lung
CTTAAAATAATAAATACAAAAATTAGTATAAATTCAATAAATAAATCTTATTTTAAAACTGTTTTGTTTATAGATGAAGCACACTTTGCATTGAAAGACAACACACCAGAATTAATGGAATTTTTAATTGATACTACTAAAACAATTCGGAAATATAATGGTTCAATTATTCTAGCAACTCAAAACGTTGTAGATATATCACAAAATGCATCTAAAATACTTGCTAATATACAATATTCCTTTTTCTTTAATGCTAAACAACTTGATTTAGACTCGATTAAAGAGTTGTACAAAACATCAAACTCATTATCAGAACATGAATTAAAATTTATTTCTAATTCAAAAACAGGTGAATGTTTATTTTTTCTAACGGACAAACAACATTATCAAATTGCAATTAATTATAATGATTTTGAAAAAGATTTATTTTTTGATGACTTTACTATTTTTAAAAAGCATATTAAATCACTTAAATTCGATATTGACGAATTGTTTAAAAAACAATTGAACAATGAAATTAAAGAACGATTATTAAATGAATACAATAAAGAAATATTAAACTACGAATCAAATTTAAATAAATACACAAATTTCAAGAATTATTTATCATTTTTAGTTGAATTTAAAAAGAATTTAATGAGTTTATAAGGAGAAAGATGAAATATAAAAAATTTTTTATAGGTTCTAGTGCTATTGCATCAATTTTACCTACAATTGGGGTAGTTTCTTATTATGATGATGAAGAGTTATATAATAATAACATCGAAGAAACTAATTACACTACCTTAGAATTACTTAAGGAAATAAAAAAGATATATCCAAATTTAGAAATATCTTCAAATACGGATAGTAATTACAATAACAACTTACATAATCTTTCATATTCGTTCAAACGACAACAACCATTTTTTAGTTTAAATAAAGAATTTAAAAATTCTAAATTTATTAAATCTAATAGTTTGGATTTAGTTGAATCTAAAATAAATTCTTATAATAATTTCAATGATTTTTGAAAAAAATTAAAAAAAGAATTATCAAATTTTAAAGTTGTAAATCAAGATATTTTTAATATTTCTGAAAACACAAAAAACGCATTATTTATTAATGATTTAAAATTAAAATCAACAATTGAATCTAAAACTTTGTCAGTTGATGTTAGCACATATTTACCTTTTACAGATACTATTTCTGGTGCAACCATTAATAATTCATATTCTAAATATAAATTATCTAATTTGTATTTTTATGAATATAGTCAATATTTATTAACAACAACATCAAATCAAGATTTAGGATTATATGAACAAGAATTAAGTCCAAAACAAAATTCTAAAAGTTATAGACCAAGCGGAGATTACAACGCTTTTTCAAGTTTAATTATTAAAAATAATGAGTATTGACCGTCAATAATTCCCTTAAAAATTGAAGATTTCGAATTTAATAATGATAAATTAAGAGTTAAACAAAATAAAGATGAATTTTATAATAATCAAATAAACAGTTTATATAACTTAAACTTATTTAATAAAATTAAAAATAATTGGTCAAACTTAACTAACAAATATTTAGTTAAGTCGGAAGATAGAATTAAATTAATTTCATCAAGATTCGGTACACATTTTGATACAAAAATATCATTTTTAGATGAAGAAGATATTAAAAAATATGCTTTAGAAAAATTTTTATTGTCAAAAGGCGTAAAAAAAATAAATAACAATTGGAATTATGATATTGAATTCGATGATTATGTAGAATATATTTCTAGTTTAGGTACAAAAGTTCAAAATTCTAATATTTATAGACATTTAACTTCAAAACTTAGTAATAATATTAAATTTATATATTCTGATAGACCATACGTAGAAGTAATTTACACAGAATTTAATGCTAACGAACCTATTAAAATTTTTATTAATCCTTCCGCACAAAATTCAAACAAAAATACTTATTGATGAGAAAGATTTAAAATAAATATACCAAAACTATCTGAAGATACTAGTGAAAATTCTGTTCAACAAGTATTTTCTTTGAAGGAAGGTATCGCAGTGCCAGTTTCAGACGAAGCACATAAACAAAACCAATATAATTATCAAAAATTAGATAATAATTTAATAACACTAGTTTCGGCTGCTTCAATAAATTTATTTTTAAGTCCAAAAAATAATGAAGAATTAATTATCAATGATAGAGTAGTTCCAATATCTTTAATTGGTTTCATTTATAAAATTTTGCCTACCGACCAAAAATTAAAAATACAAGTTAAAGAATATAAAGTAGAAGCCGGAAAAATAAATAGAAACGAAGCAAAAGTTTATACTATAACAGAAAATTTATTTAAAGATATTGAGTTGAATAAAGTTTTTGATGAAATTGATTTTAAATTGCATAGTTGAGATCCAAAAATAAATTTTGACCAAGCACAAAAAATAAACCCATATCAAATTGATTCAAATTTTAAAGAAATTGTTGATAAGGACGGTAATTTAATTTCTAACCCTGATTACGACTTTAAAATTAACCCAAAGACTGGTACTTACGAACAAATTTGAACTTTAAGTTCTAAGTTTTACAAACAAATATCAAATTTAAAAATATGACCCAAAATTTCTAAATTAAATGAATCTAAATTAGTTGAATATTTTGGGGAAGAAAACAATTCCGTTATAGTTAAAACAATATTTGCCGACGCAGGTCTTCATTTACAATTTGATGATGGATTTAAAGAAATTAAAGGTTTTTATTTCGGAAATGATTTAGCAGATATACAGAATATTCAAGAATTTAATTTAACAACAGATTCACAAGGTATTTTGTATTTTGCAGCACCGAAGACAGAAGGTTGATATTTACTTAATGCAATTCAAAAAACAGGATTACCAAAATTTTATTTAATTTATCAAACAAATCAAAAATTTAAGGATTCGCAAGAAAAAAATATTTTAGATAATGCTTTTATAAAATTGAATCAATTAAATTTAGTTAATAATCTTGAAAATTCAAAGTTTTTTACGTCATTTAAAGAATTTTTAAATAATAAATCATTAGATATAAACAGTTTAAATTATTCAGATTTAATAATTCAATACGAAAACTTTTTATTATATAAAAACATTTCATTTTCTTTACATTTTAATTCACTAAAACAAGAAGAATTCATTAATGATTTTGAAAAATATTTAGTTGATAATAATAAATTATCCAACGAAGAAACTCTTTTATATAATTCTTTAAAACCTGAATTACAAGAATATAAACAATTATTAGCAGATTTTATTGAATCTAAAATGCAAAATGATAAAAATCAAACAAATATTTATAGTTATCTAAATTCAAAACCTATTAGTTTGGTTGAAGCAGAAAAATTTGAATATTTAAATAGTGATAACGATAAAGAAGTCAATATTTATCAAAACGATTCTACTTTAAATGTGTATAGTTTTAATTTTAATTACAATTTGCAACCTAATAGCACAATTATTAAATTTATTAAAGATGAACCAACACAAAAAATAGATTTAACAAGTTGATTGTCTAAAAAAGGATATAAAATTAATTGACCGATTAATATTTTTTTAGATAAAGATAAAATTAAACAAAAATTAGAGCAAAGAACTTTAAGCGATTGAAAAAACAATATTAATTATTTACAAGAATTTATCTTAAAATCAATTTCAGGTTATTCTATTGGCGAAGGTTTTTATAATTTGGATTTTATCAATGAAAATGGGACTGAAATGGATGTTGATGACTATTTTTCTTATTTTGATAATACATTCTTTCTATTGAATGGAAAATCTTTTAATCTGGGGGAAATTTTAAAACATTTATTTAAGCCTAAAATTTCATTAACTAATAACTCAATTTATATTTTTTGAGATGGTCTTTTTGAACTAAATGACGAAAAATTCATTATTACCAAAGATTCTAATACTACAATTGAAATTGAATATCCTAAATTTTCAAATCCACTTGATTTTTTAGAAATAAGCGATTTGTCATATGATAATTTCTCATTAGCACAATTAAAAGAAGATTTAAAATCTGATAACTTATTTAATAATTTTAATTATGAAACCGAATATGATAATAATCATTATGAATATGATTTTAAATATCTTCAGAATTTTAAAATTAAAAATTTAGATTATGAATTAGATTTATTGTCTTCAGAAGAATATACTAAATATTTAGATTTAAATGAAAAGCCAAAATCAATAATTAAACAATTGATTTTATCAAATACAAACTCTAATTTCATATTTGAAAAAACTCTAAAAGAAATTAAAGATAAAAATCTTATTGAAAATAAAGAATTTGATTTTAATAGACCTAAAAATGAATTAATAGTAGCATTAAAATCAGTCATTGGTAATAAATATGACTTGATAAATAAAAAATATACATTCTTAAAAGAAGTCATAGATTATTGAATTGATAAAACTAATAAAAGTTTTGCTATTTCAAATCACAAAAAGTCATTAGAAATACAACAAATAAACGAACTATTATCAAAATTAACAGAATTTAAATTTGTTTTAGTTGATAAACATAATCAAATGTATTGAAATAATA
This sequence comes from Mycoplasma sp. CSL7503-lung, assembly GCF_025515455.1. GTDB lineage: Bacteria > Bacillota_I > Bacilli_A > Mycoplasmatales > Metamycoplasmataceae > Mycoplasmopsis. Next base: position 4,573 of record NZ_JAOPHP010000031.1, read on the forward strand.
TTAATCAATTTATACAAAACAAAAAAATGTTATTTAATTATATTTCATCAAATATTGAAAAATTTAAATACACAACAGAATCCATTGAAAATTTTAAAATATGATTAGAATTTGCTAATAAATTAAAAAATAGTCATAAAAAAGATGTTTTATTTAATTTATGAAGATTTTTAGAAGTTGAATTAGACAAAATATCACAAAATAAACTAGAAAAAATAAGATTATTTAGTCATATTTATACAAAATTAAATATTGAGAATGTTATTAATGGTATTTATGATGGTTTAAAATTAGTTGATAAACCATATCAAGAGTTCGATAAAGAAAAAATTAAAGAAAATATCTTTAATAATGAAACTATTAATTCGGATTATTATTTATTAAAAACTAATATATCTTTAATTTCTCCTTTAAAAACAATTACAGGTGAATATAACCTAAAATCATATATTTTTAGTAATTTAAAACCATCTCAATTAATAGATGAAGATTATATAGGAGAGAATGATATTAATAGAATTGATAATAGAGATGATAATGATAATAATAACCCATCGTCGAAAAAAGAAGTAAATAATTCAAAAAATAATGATACC
>NZ_JAOPHP010000032.1 GCF_025515455.1 Mycoplasma sp. CSL7503-lung
AAGTTCTTTGAAAACTAGATATATACAATAAAACATGACAGTCAATTTTTTCGAGAGTTTGATCCTGGCTCAGGATGAACGCTGGCTGTGTGCCTAATACATGCATGTCGAGCGGAGTTCTTCGGAACTTAGCGGCGAATGGGTGAGTAACACGTACTTAACGTGCCCTCTAGATTGGGATAACGATGAGAAATTATCGCTAATACCGGATACTTATTAGTTTGGCATCAAGCTAATATAAAAGGAGCGTTTGCTTCACTAGAGGATCGGGGTGCGGAACATTAGTTTGTTGGTAAGGTAATGGCTTACCAAGACGATGATGTTTAGCGGGGTTGAGAGACTGATCCGCCACACTGGGACTGAGATACGGCCCAGACTCCTACGGGAGGCAGCAGTAGGGAATTTTCCACAATGGACGAAAGTCTGATGGAGCGACACAGCGTGCAGGAAGACGGCCTTCGGGTTGTAAACTGCTGTTATAAGGGAAGAAAAAGCAGTAGAGGAAATGCTATTGCCTTGACGGTACCTTGTCAGAAAGCAACGGCTAACTATGTGCCAGCAGCCGCGGTAATACATAGGTTGCAAGCGTTATCCGGAATTATTGGGCGTAAAGCGTCTGTAGGTTGTGTGTTAAGTCTGGCGTTAAAACTTGGGGCTCAACCCCAAATTGCGTTGGATACTGGCACGCTAGAATTGTGTAGAGGTTAGCGGAATTCCTAGTGAAGCGGTGAAATGCGTAGATATTAGGAAGAACACCAACATGGCGAAGGCAGCTAACTGGGCACATATTGACACTGAGAGACGAAAGCGTGGGGAGCAAACAGGATTAGATACCCTGGTAGTCCACGCTGTAAACGATGATGATTAGCTGATAGAGAACTATCGGCGCAGCTAACGCATTAAATCATCCGCCTGAGTAGTATGCTCGCAAGAGTGAAACTTAAAGGAATTGACGGGGACCCGCACAAGCGGTGGAGCATGTGGTTTAATTTGAAGATACGCGTAGAACCTTACCCACTCTTGACATCTTCCGCAATGCTATAGAGATATAGCGGAGGCTAACGGAATGACAGATGGTGCATGGTTGTCGTCAGCTCGTGTCGTGAGATGTTCGGTTAAGTCCTGCAACGAGCGCAACCCTTATCCTTAGTTAAATGTTCTAGGGAGACTGCCCGAGTAATTGGGAGGAAGGTGGGGACGACGTCAAATCATCATGCCTCTTACGAGTGGGGCAACACACGTGCTACAATGGATAGTACAAAGAGAAGCAATACGGTGACGTGGAGCAAATCTCAAAAAACTATTCTCAGTTCGGATTGTAGTCTGCAACTCGACTACATGAAGTCGGAATCGCTAGTAATCGTAGATCAGCTACGCTACGGTGAATACGTTCTCGGGTCTTGTACACACCGCCCGTCACACCATGGGAGCTGGTAATGCCCGAAGTCGGTTTTGTTAACTACGGAGACAACTGCCTAAGGCAGGGCCGGTGACTGGGGTGAAGTCGTAACAAGGTATCCCTACGAGAACGTGGGGATGGATTACCTCCTTTCTACGGAGTACATAAGTTACAATTCATTTTAGTAACAATTACTAACTTTTAAGACCATTTTTATTTATTAATATTTTTGAGTCATGGCTTTCTTTAATGGTCAGAAAGATTTATATATCTAGTTTTGAGAGAACTTCTCTCAATTGTTCTTTGAAAACTGAATAGTAAAGATAAATTAATATAACAACGACATCAATAAAAATAAATTAGTCAATTTGTTTTGTGATACCGAGTAATTATTTTAAATAATAATTTATTAAAATGTCTTTGAATACATCAACAATAGGAAAATATTGAACTTTTAAATAAGTAAGAGTGAGTTGTGGATGCCTTGGGTCTGGAAGTCGATGAAGGACGTGATTACCTGCGATAAGCCTCGTGGAGCTGGATATAAGCTACGATACGGGGATTTCCGAATGGGGAAACCTAATTAGAGTAATATCTAATTGCATTAGAATGAATACATAGTTCTAATGACGAGACACGTTGTGAACTGAAACATCTTAGTAGCAACAGGAAGAGAAAATAAACAATGATTCCATTAGTAGCGGCGAGCGAACTTGGAAGAGCCCAAACCAACATTTATGTTGGGGTTGTAGGACTATCTACATGAAGTTACAAAATTTTGTTATAGCAGAAAAAGTTGGGAAACTTTAGCATAGAGGGTGATACTCCCGTATGCGAAATGGCAAAATCTTCTGATAGTATCCTGAGTAGGGCGGGGCACGTGAAACCCTGTCTGAATCTGCCGGGACCATCCGGTAAGGCTAAATACTAACCAGACACCGATAGTGAACTAGTACCGTGAGGGAAAGGTGAAAAGAACCCCGGGAGGGGAGTGAAATAGAATCTGAAACAACTTACTTACAATTAGTCAGAGCGCGTTAATGCGTGATGGCGTACATCTTGCAGTATGGACCGGCGAGTTATGTTAACATGCGAGGTTAAGTGGATAAAAGCGGAGCCGTAGAGAAATCGAGTCTTAATAGGGCGCTTAGTATGTTGACATATACCCGAAACCATGTGATCTATTCATGAGCAGGCTGAAGCTTGGATAACACCAAGTGGAGGGCCGAACCGTAGTACGCTGAAAAGTGCCCGGATGACTTGTGAATAGCGGAGAAATTCCAATCGAACTTGGAGATAGCTGGTTCTCCTCGAAATAGCTTTAGGGCTAGCGTGTGATGTTAAACTTTGGTGGTAGAGCACTGAATATGGAATGGCCGCGCCTAGCGGTACTGACTATAATCAAACTCCGAATACCATTGTGTATTATCATGCAGTCGGAACCGGGGTGCTAACGTCCCGGCTCGCGAGGGCAACAACCCAGATCGTCGGCTAAGGTCCCAAAATCGTGTTAAGTCAGAAAGGTTGTGAGTTTTCATAAACAACTAGGAGGTTGGCTTAGAAGCAGCCACCCTTTAAAGAGTGCGTAATAGCTCACTAGTCAAGAGAACTTGCGCCAATAATGTAACGGGAGTAAAACACGATACCGAAGCCACGGGTACGAAAGTACGTTAGAGGAGCGTTCTTAGTGCGGCGAAGTCAGACCGTGAGGACTGGTGGAGCGCTAAGAAGTGAGAATGCCGGTATGAGTAACGATTTGAGGTGAGAATCCTCAACGCCTATTGGGAAAGGTTTCCTGGGGAAGGTTCGTCCACCCAGGGTTAGTCAGGACCTAAGGAGAGGCCGAAAGGCGTATCTGATGGACAACAGGTTAATATTCCTGTACTGGCTGTACGTAGTGATGGAGTGACGGAGAAGGATAACACTACCACTTATTGGATTGTGGGGTAAGTAACAACTGGTGGACATAGTTAAATGCGTGTCCTCTAACCGGGAGTTACGAGTCATAGGTTGAAAAGCCGAATTGTGTGATTTCATGCTTCCAAGAAAAGCTTCTAAACGTTTAAATGTATGGTCACCTGTACCGAGAACGGACACACGTTCCCAAGATGAGTATTCTAAGGCGAGCGAGAAAACCAATGTTAAGGAACTCTGCAAATTAACCCCGTAAGTTCGCGAGAAGGGGTGCCAACTTTTGGTTGGCCACAGTAAATTGTGAGGGGCAACTGTTTATCAAAAACACAACTCTCTGCTAAACCGCAAGGTGATGTATAGGGGGTGAAGCCTGCCCAGTGCCCGAAGGTTAAGTGGATGCGTTAGCTTATGCGAAGCGTTGAAATGAAGCCCGGGTGAACGGCGGCCGTAACTATAACGGTCCTAAGGTAGCGAAATTCCTTGTCGGCTAAATACTGACCTGCACGAAAGGCGCAATGATCTCTCAACTGTCTCAACATTGGACTCGGTGAAATTATGGTCCCAGTGAAAACGCTGGGTACCCGCATCAAGACGAAAAGACCCCATGGAGCTTTACTACAACTTCGTATTGGAACTTGGCCTAACATGTGTAGGATAGGTGGGAGACGCTGATGCTAAGACGCTAGTCTTAGAGTAGTCGACCTTGAAATACCACCCTTGGTATGTTGAGTTTCTAACCTGTCGCCGTTATCCGGCGAGGAGACAGTGCGTGGTGGGTAGTTTGACTGGGGCGGTCGCCTCCTAAAAAGTAACGGAGGCGTTCAAAGGTACACTCAATACAGTCAGAAACTGTATGTAGAGCGCAAAGGTAGAAGTGTGCTTAACTGCGAGACCTACAAGTCGAGCAGGTGCGAAAGCAGGACTTAGTGATCCGGCTGTACGTCATGGAACGGCAGTCGCTCAACGGATAAAAGTTACCCTGGGGATAACAGGCTTATCTTGCCCAAGAGATCACATCGACGGCAAGGTTTGGCACCTCGATGTCGGCTCATCGCATCCTGGAGCTGGAGTCGGTTCCAAGGGTTTGGCTGTTCGCCAATTAAAGCGGTACGCGAGCTGGGTTCAGAACGTCGTGAGACAGTTCGGTCCCTATCTGATGTGGGCGTTGGAATATTGATGAGAGCTGCTCTTAGTACGAGAGGACCGGAGTGGACGTACCGCTGGTGTTCCAGTTGTTCCGCCAGGAGCATAGCTGGGTAGCTAAGTACGGAAAGGATAACCGCTGAAAGCATCTAAGTGGGAAGCCTCCTCAGAGATAAGTATTCCCTTGAAATTCCTTGTAGACTACGAGGTTGATAGGATGGATGTGTAAGTGTAGTAATACATTTAGCTGACCATTACTAATAAATTGATAGGTTTAGAAGTTAAGATGTATTTAAGACATTTTAATGAATTATTAATTACTATTCAGTTTTCAAAGAATAAGCCCAGAAGGGCATTTTTTTAT
>NZ_JAOPHP010000033.1 GCF_025515455.1 Mycoplasma sp. CSL7503-lung
CTGTTTTAAAATCGGTTTGATCAATAATTTTGCAATATTTAACTTTTTGTTCAAATGTAAAATGTTTGGACATAAAAATAACACTCCTTTATTTTGGAGTGTCAAATTTTTTTCACCTAACTTACAAATTTATTTGAATTGTTGCTTTTTATTTTCCTAAAAGTAGTGGTATTCCGAAAATTATAAAGGATATAGATACATTTATAATTATTATTCAAAATAATGAAAAATTCTTTTTCGCAAGCCAATACGAATATAAAATACCAATTGTAATAAAAATTTTTAATAAAGCATTTTTGTATCCTATAAATAAATTATCATTACTTAAGATTGCATATTTATCAATACTTTTATTAAATATAATTTCTGGTGCATATATTCCTATAAACAATTGAATTGCTAAACTAATAATTATTCCTGAAACAATAGGTTTCATGATTGTCATCAAATTTTGAATAATTGTACTACTTCTAAATTTATTTATATATTTCATTGCTAATAACATCATTAGGATAGCCGGTATACAAAATATAAGATATGTTAAAAATACTGCTAAATAACCTCATCATTCACCGTTTGCAATTAAATAACCAGTAAAAAAAGCGAATTTTGTTGAAACAACTCCCGGAGTTGTGTTGGAAACGGTAAAAACTTTATTTATTGTATCTGAATCTATTTGTGATCCAAAAGTTGAACTCATTAAATTTCACATTCAACTAAAAACAGGCATAAACACTTGTCCACCACCAAAAACAACTAATGATACTAAAATTAGTAATGGTATTGAAACTAAAAGAGCTATCATTATTTACCACCTTTATTTTTATAGTGTTTAAATATAAAATATATTACAGAAACGCTTATTATAGCAACAAAAGGTATATTATATGGAGATGGAACAAATAAACAATATCCAGCTGTAAATAAAATAACCGGTATTCATACAGATTTAGGTAATGCTTGTGCTGATTGTTTTATATACCTTTGAGCAAACCTTAATAAAAAAGCTATTATAGAAATTAGAACACCGACAGAAATTACTTTTATATATTCAGTTGGTATAAATTTAAATAGTAGCAAAAATCCAAAAGCCATCAATACGTGAGGGAGTATTGCTATTAGAGTAATTACTGAACCCCAAAACTTACCTAGACGTTTAACCGAAATATAAGATATAGTCTCTATTACAGAAGCTCCAGGTATCATATTGGTTACAATTACAACATCATCAAATTCTGCTTTTGTAAATCAATTTTTTTTATCAACAACTTCTTTTTTTATTATAGGAAGTAAAGCGTTTCCTCCTCCAAAACCAACAAAAGTTACTTTGATTATTAAAATAAAAACGGATCAAAATCTTTTCATAAAATTTTCTTTATTTTTCATTGTGAACCTCGATTTAAATTATTATAATATTTTCTTTTGTATTTCAAAAAATATATTATAATATTTTTACATATAGCAAATATGGCGATCGTGGTGAAGCGGCTAACACAGCGGGTTGTGGTCCCGTCATTCGCGGGTTCGAATCCCGTCGATCGCCCCAGTATGCTATATTTTTTTATTTCTCTTATTTTTTGGTGATTATTTTTTTCTTAAATATGAGAAAAATACTATAATATTACTAAAAAGTAATATATTAGGAGATAAATATGAAATTCAAAAAAATCAAAAAAGCATTTTTTTTAACTGTGGGTATGACGCTTCCGATCGCATCTTTATCATGTTCAAATCAAACAATAGAAAATGATGATCAAAAACCAAAAAATTTTAATGATTCTAAAAAACAGGATGATGTTATCAAAATTTCAAAACTTTTCAATATTGATTTAAGTTCAGAAGAAGAACAATTAAATTGAGATGAGTTTAAAGAAGAGTATTTGAAAATACAATTTGATGAAAATAAATCATCAGAATTTTTATCTAAAAATTGAATTACATTTATAGCTAATTTAACTCAATTTTATTCTAGACCATACCCTGTTGACTCTGAAAATAAAGGTTGATATTTATTTCCTAATACCACTTCAGGAAAACATAGTCAATTATATATTCATGTTATCGGTGTAGATCCAAGAGAAACACTTTTACAATCTCATAAACACATTACACTCCCAGATTTCGATACAAAATTAAATTCAAAACTTACACAATTTTCAGAAGAACCTATGGCTGACTCGAATAATCAAGAAGATCAAACTATTTTTATAACAAAAAGAAGAACTGTATTAAAAGTGTCTAAATCTAATGGAAAAATAAAAATATTTTACCCAAGTTACACTTTTTTAGCTAAAGATATCAATTCGAACTTTGTTAGATCAATTTCTTTAAGTAATGAATATATTAATTTCTTGTTTAATGGAAATATTAATTCTAGAACCCAAAGTGATTTTGACAAATTCGAAAACATGACATTTGAAATTGGTGTTCCATATAAATCATTTTTAATTTTAAAATAAGATAGTTTAGAAAAACTGTCTTTTTTGTATTTAAAATAAATTTTATTTTTTTAATAAAAATGTTAAAATATAAAAAGATTATATTTATGCTTAAATAATTTAATCAAATATTAAAAAAATAACGGTGAATTCACTTGGGTGTGCCTAAATAATTAGAGGTGCTAGGTGTTCGAAATCGTTACGATAAAAAACAAACTAAAAGGAAATTTAAAATGACAGAAAACAAAAAAGTTGAAAACAACACAAAAGAAACAAAAGAAACAAAATTACCAATCGTTTCAAGAACAAAATTATTAGAAGCAGGTGCATACTTCGGACATAAAACATATGCTTGAAATCCAAAAATGAAAGAATTTCTTGTTCCTAATAGAAAAAATAGAGGTGCTCACATAATTGATATTTTTAAAACACAAAAATATTTAGAATTTGCTTACTCTTTAGTAAGTTCGTTAGCAGCTAAAAATGCTCAATTTATTTTTGTTGGTACAAAAAAACAAGCTAAAGATGCTATTAAAGCTGCAGCTGAAAGAACTAACTCATTATACGTAACAGAGAGATGATTAGGTGGAACTCTTACAAATAACGAAACAATTATGAAACGTGTACAAAAAATGGAAGAATTAGAAGCTAAAGCAGCTGATAATTTTAAAGGTTACACAAAGAAAGAAGCATTAAACTTCACAAAAGAACTTGAAAAATTACATAAAAACTTAAACGGAATTCGTTCAATGAAACGTTTACCAAATGTTATGATTGTTGCGGATCCTATTCAAGATGAAATTGCTGTTAAAGAAGCAAAAAGAAAGGGATTAAAAGTTATCTCACTTCTTGATTCTAACGCTAATCCAGATTTAGTTGACTTCGGAATTCCAGCAAATGATGATTCAGCAAAATCAATAACACTTATAATCACAGTATTAGCTGATGCTATTGCTAAAGCAAAAGGTGGACAACAATTATTTGCATACCAAGAAGATGATAAAGTTGTTTTACCAGAATTTCAACCAAAAAATACTTCAAATAATGAAGTAAAAGAATCTAAAAAACAAGAAGAAAATAATTAATTAAAGGGGTCATTATATGTCAGTAAACAAAATGGAATTAATCAAAGAATTAAGAGCTAGAACAAATTCTCCTTTCGGAGATGTTAAGAAAGCTTTAGAAGCTACAAACTATGATATTGAAGCTGCTATTGATTGATTAAAAGAAAATGGAATTGTTAAAGCTGCTAAAAAAGCTGGTAGAGTTGCTGCTGAAGGTGCTGTTACAGTTGCTGGTAACGAAAAAAGAGCTATATTAGTTGAGGTAAACTCAGAAACAGATTTTGTTGCTCAAAACGAAAAATTCTTAAGTTTATTAAACAAGGTTGCTACAGCTTTATACGAAGCTAAAGCTACAACACTTGAAGAATCTTTAGGTGTTACATTAGATAATGGATTAACAGTTGAACAAGAATTGTTAAACGCAACAGCAGTTATTGGTGAAAAAATTTCATTACGTAGAGTTTTAACAGTTGAAGCTCAAGAAGATGAAGTTTTAGGTATTTATGTTCATGCAAATAGCCAAATTGCTTCAGTTACAGTTTTAAAAGGTAAAAATGCTGAAGTAGCTAGAAATATATCAATGCATGTATCTGCATTAAACCCTGAATTTGATAAAGTTGAAAGTATTCCTCAAGAACGTTTAGAAACAGTTAAGGCAGGATTTACAAAACCAGCAGGATTTGAAAATAAACCTGAAAAAATTCAAGAAAAAATTGTTGAAGGTTGATTAGATAAACAACTTTCAGAATTTGTTTTAGAAAAACAACCTTATGTTATCGATGATTCATTAACAGTCGAAAAATATTTAAAAACAACTGATTCTAAATTAGTTAAAACTTATAGATTCGAAGTTGGTGAAGGTATTGAAAAAGTACAATCAGACTTTGCTTCTGAAGTTGCAAGCATGGTTAAATAATAAAAAAAGTAAAGTTTATTCTAAGTTAGGTGAAAAAAATTTGACACTCCAAAATAAAGGAGTGTTATTTTTATGTCCAAACATTTTACATTTGAACAAAAAGTTAAATATTGCAAAATTATTGATCAAACCGATTTTAAAACA
>NZ_JAOPHP010000034.1 GCF_025515455.1 Mycoplasma sp. CSL7503-lung
ATAATTTGAGTTATATTATTTTCGGTGTTAATATAATATATAATTTAATAAATTAAAATGAAAAAAACTCATATCAATAAAAAATTAATATGAGTTTTGTGTCAAATTTTATTCACCTAACTTACATATTATTATGAGCGAGTTTTTTTTAAAAAAATAAAAAACTCCTAATTAAAGGAGCTTATTAATAAAATGTAAATACTGTTTACAATTCCTGACTAATTAAAAACTAAGGAAAAAGAGTAATAATAATTACTATTATTTTATTTGAAATTTATAAAGGCGAGAAAGAGAGAGTATTTGACCTTTAAAAATAAACAAGAAAGAAAAACTAAAATATTTTAAATTTTTAAACTATGACTAATTATTATGTAAGAATTAGCCAGGAATGTACCAAACCTATCGCTAGGCTTGGAACATTATTATATAATATTCGTATCGAAAATACTGAAAATTTATTATTTTTTGTTCTTTTTCACATTTTTTGCCTTTTTTAATCATTTTTTTAAATTAAATTAAAATAGTTTATAATAATATATTTATTTTTTAATAGATTAAAAAATAATACGACTAACGTATTATTCATTAATAGAAACTAAAATACCCTTATTATGGAATGGTTTAGGATTTTCGCCGAAAATATTTTCATATAAATTAGGGTAATCAATAAATGGATTTCTCATTTCTTCGAATTTTGCGGTTTCATTATTTCTTGTAATATCAAAGTTATCTACTGTATCATTATTGTCCCATTCTTTATATATGTTTAAAAAGAATGTATCTATATATGGGAAAGTATTTTTAAAAATACTATTTCTATTTGAAATGTTTTTATCATTATAAGTAGCAATAAAATATAAATAAGCTCTAGCTATATCTCCCTTAAATGCATTAACTGGTTCAAAAACAGTATTACCATTATTATCTGTACCTAATTTTGAACCATTTTGAGATGTTAATGTTGGTGTAGTAACGTTTCCGTGAGGGTAATTACTTCTTATGTTGTTAACTTTTATATCTGTAGGTCATACAAACTGACCATCATTTCTTATTGGGTTTTCTTTGTTAAATCATGATTGTGGAATTACATGTTCTCTATTAGTTCCATCACCTTCTCTTCCGCCTTTTATGGTTGCATATTCTCTAAAATTATAAGGATCATCTCCGTTAGGATTTTCGGAATACACATCTAATATGGTATTATCTTTTTCAAAGTAAATATCTTTAAAAGCGTTTGTATCATTATATAATTTTTTTAAATCGTTATAATTACCTATACCTTTCATGTGTGATTTTTGAATCTTTGTTAATTCTTTAAGCAATTCTTGTCCTGATAAACCATCAGCACTTGCGTAATAGTTATTTGTATCGTCATATACGTATTTTGTTACTTCATTAGAATTTTCTTCGTTTGATAAAGAAGGGGTTTTTCTTACGCTCGAAGAATTATTTGAAGATGTATTTGTTGTGAAAGTATTAGATTCTTGAGTGTTAGTTTCAGGGTTGTTTTCTTTTGCGTTACTGCATGAAATAGCAATAATTGGTAAACTAGAACTGATTATGGTTAAACCAATTATCTTAAAAATTTTTTTAAATGTCATTTATTCCTCGTTTCTTAATTTTATTATACTATGTAAGTGTTTATTAAAAGAATTAAAAATAAAAAAAGAGAGTATTTTTACACCCTTTTTTAGTTTATATTTTTTATTTTTTCCATAAAATCTGTATCTTCTTGTGTGAAATTCACGTTGTTATCGATTCATACTTTACGTTTGGATGCATCTTTCCCCATAAAAGTACTTACTCTTCTTTCTGCTAAACTAGCATCTTCGATGGTTACTTTTATGAGTGTTCGAGTTTCAGGATTCATCGTAGTATCTCATAGTTGATCAGCATTCATTTCTCCAAGACCTTTATATCTCTGTAATTCAATGTTTTTTTGCTTTTCAATTATTTTATTTAAATCTTCATCATCTCAAGCATATTGTATTGTCTTTTTAGTTTTGTTAGTAACTTTATATAACGGTGGAATAGCAATGTAAACCATACCTTTTTCTACTAGTGGTTTCATAAAACGATAGAAAAAAGTCAATAATAATATTTGTATATGAGAACCGTCGGTATCAGCATCGGTCATTATAATAACTTTATTATAATTGGATTTCGAAACATCAAAATCATTACCAAAACCTGCTCCAATTGCGTTTATAATAGTTATTATTTCATTGTTTTTAAGTAAGTCAAGAGGTTGACTTTTTTCAGCATTAATAACCTTACCACGTAAAGGTAAAATGGCTTGAAATTTACGATCTCTTCCGCTTTTTGCTGAACCTCCAGCAGAATCACCTTCGACTAAAAATAATTCTTTTTCAGATGATTTATTTGATGTTGCAGGGGTTAATTTATCGCTTATAACGCTCTTTTCTTTTAGTTTTTTCTTTGAAACTTTAGCATCATCTTTAAGTTTTCTTTGTTGTAGTCTAATTTCGTATGCATTTTTAATTTTGTCCAAGACACGATTCATTTGAAATTTGTTTTCGTAAAGTCATAAACCTATATGTTTATAAACTATATCTTCAACAACACTAGTTGCTTCTGGTGTACCTAATTTATCTTTTGTTTGCCCTACGAATTCAAGAATATTTTCAGGTATTTTAACCGATAAAATACATGTTCATCCTTCTTTGATATCGTTTAATTCAAAATTAGCTTTATTTTTTAAATATCCTTCTTTTTGAGCGTATTCGTTTATTATTTTTAAAAGTCCTCTTTCAAGTCCTTTAATATGTGTTCCACCATCTCTTGTTTTAACATTATTAACAAAACATAATATCATGTTAGAATATGAATCTGTTCATTGAAAACCAAATTCAACTTCGATATCTTTTTTTTCTTCTTTAAAAGAAGCGGGGTTGGTCAAGTATTGCTTTCCGTCATTTATAAAACCTAAAAAGGAATTTATTCCATTGTTATATTGATAAATTTCGTGAAAATTAGTCTCTTCTTCTAAAACTTCAATTTTTAAGTTCGAAACCAAAAAAGCACTTTCTTGTAATCTTTCAGAAATTGTATGAATATTTAATTTGGCTTTTTTAAAAATTTTGTAATCGGGTCAAAATTCTACAGTTGTACCATTTTCTTTTGAATTTCCAATTATATGAGTTCTTTCTATTATTTTGTCTTGTTCAAATACGGTTCTATATATTTTTTTATCTCTTGAGATAGTTGCTATCAATTTAGTGGATAAAGCGTTAACAACTGTTGAACCAACACCGTGTAAACCACCGGCTGTTTTATATGTACCAGAGTTAAATTTACCCCCAGCATGTAAATCGGTAAAGACAATTTCAACTGCGGTTTTACTTTCGCCCTTTTTCTTATCAACTGGTATACCTCTACCGTTATCAGAAACTAATACCGACCCATCTTTTCGTAAAATAACTTTTATGTGGTTTGCAAAACCAGAAAGTGATTCATCAATAGCGTTATCAACTATTTCTCACACTAGATGGTGTAGTCCGGTTACATCAGTTCCTCCGATGTACATTCCCGGACGTTTTCTAACAGGGTCTAACCCTTCTAATTTTGTAATACTATTTGCATCATATTGGTTTTTTATCATAACTAAATTATATGTTATTTTTCGCTTAATTTTAGTAAAAGAAAGAATACAAAAAATATGCTAAACATTATTTAACATATTTTTTGTATTCTGAATAACCTTCTTGATCCATTTGTTCAAAAGGTATAAATTTAAGAGATGCAGAATTAATACAATATCTTAAACCGCCTAATTCTTTTGGTCCATCAGTAAAAACGTGTCCTAGATGAGAATTAGCATTTTTAGACTTAACTTCGATACGATTCATATTATGCGAATTATCTTCTAATTCTTTTATAATTTCGTTATTTATAGGTTTACTAAAGGCCGGTCAACCGCACCCTGAATCAAATTTATCTGTTGATATAAATAATGGAGTACCATCAACTATATCAACATAAATTCCTTTTTCAAAATGTTTGTCATATAAATTATCAAAAGGTTTTTCTGTATAACCTTCTTGGGTTACTTTGTACTGTAACTCAGTTAAATGATCTAATTTTTTATCCATTTATCTCCTTAAAAAAGAATTATAATTAATTTTTAATTATATAAAAAAATATTTTTATATTTGTATTTTTTAACACTAATAATAAAAATATAGGTCATAAATAGAATTTTAATTTAAATAAAACAACATCTTTATAAGAATGTTGTTCCTAAAATGAAATATCAAGTGCAACACTTTCGTGCTTGGTATTTTTATTATATCTTAACGATCTAAAAAAATCTAAAATTTTACTTAAAAAATCAATATTATTACTTTGTTTTCAATATCAA
>NZ_JAOPHP010000035.1 GCF_025515455.1 Mycoplasma sp. CSL7503-lung
TAACTACAAAAATAATAGGTTTATTATCTCTTTGTTTATTAATAGTGATTGCTTTATCAATAAAGTTAGCAATCATAAAAGTTTTACCTGAACCTGTCGGTGCTTTAAATTCAACTATTTTAGATTGTTTAAGACTATATGAGTTATTAAAATGTTCTAAGAGTTGAGAAACTGCTCTATTTTGGGTTTTAGTTAGTTCCATCTGGTTTGTCAACTTTCTCTTTATCTAACGAATATAAATTAGTTAAATTGTTCAATAACTCATCATTGCTAATGTCTTTGACTTCAAACTTAGTTAATGATTCTCTAAGTGTATCAACTAAATATTCTGTTTTAGTTTGGTTTTGATCTACGCTAATATTGCTATATTCTAAGTCAAAAACATTTAGGTTTTGTTTATATGGATCGTTCTTTTCGGTTCATTTAAAAGTTTCATTATTTGTACCAATACCGTGATTTATTCTATATAAACGTTCGTAAGTAACATCATAACCAATATTGTTTTCGTTATTAGTTACAAGCGTAAAAGTTCTGTTTCCACCATCTTCTCTATTTAGTTCTAAAACAGCGTGACCGGTTGTTCCTGAACCTGCGAAAAAGTCTAAAACACGGGCGTTTTTGTTAGGGTGTAGGTTTATTAAATACTTAATTAGCGATTCGGGCTTTGGTGTTGAAAATTCATTATCTGGCAAAATTGAATTTAATTTATTTTTAGCAATCGTAAATGAATCTATAATTGCGATATCGTTCAGCATATTTTCCTTGTATTCATCAGTAATTCATTTACTTTGTAAGTTAAAATTCATAAGTAAATTTGTGTATGGTTTTTTTGTAATTCATTCATTTTCGTAAATTTTAATTCTTGGAACATTATTATCGTTAAAGTATAATGGAATTTTATTTTCTAAGTATTCTTTTTCTGTGAAACGTCATGTTCTTACTATGCTATTTCCGTTTGGTAAAACAATAGGGAATGTTTTAGGGTTATTTTCATTAAATTTATATGTAGCGTTGCTACTAAATCAATTACCTTTTGGATCGTTATCAACATTACTAAATTTTATTGTTGTCGTTTGTTGTTTACTAAATCCCTTTATTTTTGATAAATCTTTTACGTAACAAACGATATATTCAAAATTATTTTTAACAAAATTAGTTGACTTCATACTTGAAGAATTAGTTTGTCATAAAAAGTTAGTTATAAAATTCTCTTCTCCAAAAATGTCATCCATCAATACCTTTAAATATGCTTGTTCGTTATCATCAATCGATACAAAAATAACTCCGTCATCTTTGAGAAGTTTCTTGGCTAATTTAAGTCTTTCGTTCATCATGTTAAGTCAACCGTTACGACTGAATTTATCACGATATATAAATTTTGAAGCGGAAACATTTTCTTTGTCATTTGCAGAGTTATTTCCGTCTGAATATGCAGATTCAGTGTTATAAGGAGGGTCAATATAGATTACATCGTAGTTAAAATCTAAGCCGCGACTCTCTCTCTCTCTCTCTCTATTACTAATAAATTTTTAAGAGCATCGTAGTTTTCGCCTATGATCAAGGTGTTTTCGCTTTTAGATTCGTTGAATCTAAAAGATTTTTTATCGTTGTGTTTAAGCACTGAAATAGTTTTGCTATTAATTTCAGGTGCTGAATCGAATGTAAAGCCAATTTTTACTCTTTGCATTAAAAATTGGTACACGTTTTGTAATTGAGTTTTATCAGGTAAGTTTTCTAAAAGCATTTTACATATTGCTTTTTGGTCGTTGTTTAAATCATTTACTGATAATTCATCGATTTTATTTTTATAATCCCCAAGTAGTTGAGAATAATCTTTATTTTCCATATATTTAATCCCTTCTTATAATTTAATATATTTTAATTATAAACAACTATGCATTAAGTTGTTGATAAAAAATAAAAATTCAAAGACTTATTGAATTATGTTTAAAATTCTGTTTCTTTATCCTTTTGAGATAATAATTCTTTATTGATTTTTTTAACTTTTCTTTTTTTAGTTACATAACCACTGCAAAAACCATTTTAAAGTGACCTTTTATAAAAAGTGGATAAAGAATAACTAACATCTTTAGATTTTTGTATCAATCAATATAAGTTATTGAACTTTTTGATTTATCATGAATAATAGAATTTTAAAATTCAATTAATTGTTTATTTACTTCAATAAATTCTTTATCGTTATATTTCACAGCGTTTTTATTATATTTATTACTGCGATTGATTTTGTATATAGGGTTGTCACTTACAAGGAAGAAATATTAATTTATATTTAATTCTTCTTATTATTCTAGTTGAATATTTTAATTTATTCGCTAATCAAGATTCGGTTTTTATTGATATTTTTTACAATAAAATTAATTTGTCTTTCCTTTTTTAACTCAATAATTTACAGGTTCATTTTTGTTAATTTTAATTTTCATAATTACTCCTCTAATATTTTAATATAAATAGGACTAATTGTATTGAGATATCTAATAGACAAATTGAATTACTTTTAATATAGTTTTAATTATTTAAATTTGGTAGTGCATATGGTATAATAATTTACAATGAAAGACAAATATTTTGATATCTTAAAACAAGAAATTGAAACTTATAAAAGGAACGTGTTGATAAATGATTTTTTAAAAATAAACGTTTATTTTAATAATTTAGATAGCACAAAATTAAAGAAATTGATAAACATTAAAGTCGAACATATTAATCATTTATTAGGAATTCATTATTTTAGACAATTTACAAATAACAAAAAAATGAGAGATTTTTCAAATGTTTTGGACTACTTTGCTTATCATAAATATAATTGAGTAATTATAGAAAAACAATATAATAAAAGCTTCAATAAGCCTAAACTTAAATTTAGAGACTTACTTTTTAGATTTTTATCATATTTTAAGATAATTAATATTTTATACGATTCTAAAAAAAGACATTTAAATCAAGTGTTCTATAAATTAAAAGAAGAAAAACTAGGATCTACACATTTTTTAAAATTTGAAATATGAAAAAACGTAAAAGTATGCTTTCTTCTAAAAAATATAACAAGAGAGCAATATACTTTAGATACATATAAACCTATTTCAATTTTGATAAATAATGAAAATAAATTTTTATATGAAGAAAATACAATATGTGAAAATATTGTTGTCAAATAATTTTTGAATAGTTCATAAAAATGCTATAATATTTTTGTGATTAGAACATACCATTCTCCTGAGCCAGGCACATTAAAATAATTGGTCATACTTACTAGCCAACTGTCGGGTATGCGACTTATCGGTTGGTTTTTTTATATTTTTTAAAAAATTAATTTATAAATAAAAACATAAAAAATTATATTAGCATAAAACGATCTTAATAGTTTAAAAAAGTTTAAGGAATTTTTTATTCAAAGTAATATCAACTTAATTTAAACGAACCTTACATAAAATAATATTTAGTAATTAAAAATGAAATTAAGAATTTAAAACTTAATTTCATTTTTTCTTTAAATTTCTTTAGTTAAATTGTATATTCAACTTATGGTTTGATTAGTATTGATGTTTTGTTTGATAGTATCATTTACTTTGGTATTTGTACTTCCGCCACCTGCAATAATAAATTTATTAGATCCTACATTTGATTTATCAACTTGAATTAATAATGAAGTAACAATTTGTATTAAATTATTATTTTTATCTTCATAATAACCTTGATATGAATCAATGATTTTACTTGTTTTTATCTCATCATAATCATTGTTGTAGTCTTTAATTTCAATATTAATTTGATGTTCTATTTTATCTGTTTTATAAACTAAAACGAAGTCAGGAAATTGACGTTTGATATTACTATCTTCATCATAATATTCATAAAAGATTCCGTTTTGTATCGGATTTCTAAATAAAGATATATTTTTATAATTATTATTTTTTAAATCATCTTTAAAAAGTTGAACAATACTATTAATAAAACTTCTTTCGTTATTCGAATCATAATAATGCAATCTTTGTTTAGATTTATTATTTAACAATGATATCAATTCATATTGATAATTTATTTTTTGCTCTTCAAACTCAATTTTAAAATCTTCATCAGTTATTTCAAAATTAATATCAGATGGTA
>NZ_JAOPHP010000036.1 GCF_025515455.1 Mycoplasma sp. CSL7503-lung
TTATGTTTTAAGTTATAGAGCAGATTTAGATCAATCTAATCAAGATAATTGTGTTAATTTTGGCGAATTAGTTTTTGACAACTTTGACTGAAACTAAATAATCGAAAGGAGAAATCATGAGACATATTTTGTTAGAAACCACAACTGCTCCAGGCACTTTATCAAGCGACGTTTCTAAATCCATTACTAGTGGTTTTCAAACTTTGATATCTGCTTTAACTATACCAGCCATCCTTTTATTAATCGGACTTATAGTTTGAAGCATAATAAATTTATCACGCCGGTTCATGCAATTATCAAAAACAGATGTTAGTGAATATAAACATGAATTAAAAAAACTTATTTTTTATGGTTTAGGTGTATTAGTGTTGTTTATAGCGTTAGGATTTTTAATTGTCCAAAATTCTAACGGTTGAAGTATTTTGAATCAAACTTAAAATATAATGGGTTTTTTAATTAATTGAGTAGGTTGATATATCTTCACTGCTTTGTGATATATATTTATATTTCTACCTATTTGAGTATTACATATTCTTCACTCAACACTAGAATTTATAGCTCTAAAATTACCAATTTATATTATTTTTGGCGGATATAAGATTAATTTTCAAAGTACTTTCTTTGTTAGATTCTTTACGATAGCTGTAATTTGTTTAATTGCAATTGTTTTTATATTAATTTATAGACTTTTAAAGTCTTCGAAATCACAACAAAACCAAATTTTGTTAAAAGATGCATTAAAACAAACGTTTATTTCATTTATTTTAGTCATCGGAATCCCAATGTTGATTTGATTATTTATGATTTTGTTTGTTTTAGTTTATGATGCAATAAAAACATCTTTAATTCTTAATTCATCAGATACTATTGCAAAATACATCTTTAAAGTAATTGAACCTGAATGAACTAACAACTCACAAGGACATAACGCCTGAATACAAGTTCAAAATACTTTTAATACTTTAAGTTATGATGATTGGTTTAATTTAAATTCAAACGGAATATTATTAATAATAGAATTATTTATTGCAATAATTTTTATTTTAAAAGTTATTTTAAATTTATTTATTAGAGTAGTTAAGATTGTTGCTTATCAATTTGTTTATTTATTATGATTGCCGCCTGCAATAACTCAAGGTTTGAATGATAGCGGCATAACACTTAAAAAATGACTTGTTAAATTTACAGAAACTATTTTAAGTTTGTTCATTATTTTAATTGCACTCTTATTATTTTTATTTTTACTAGAGACTACTTTCAAGCAAACGCCAATTCTTTTAGATGAAATTATTAATGATCCTTCATATTCTCCATACAAAAAAATTATTTCAGTAATTTTACCAACAGGAATTTTAATTGGAATGTCGTTAGGCCTTGAAAATATGATTGCTAGAATAATGTATTTTTTCAATTTAAACGATTTTGCAGAAGCACCAAAAATTAAATTTAAAAAATCTAAAAATGCACAACAAACTAATAATAATTTAATTAATTCTTATGCTAATCAAAAAAATATTAGTAATGATAAAAACTTTTTAAGAAAAAACAATCAAATAATTATTAGTAAAAAAAGACAAAATAGTCTTATTTCAACAAATGATGCCCCTATAACAAAATTAAACACAACAATAACATCTTTAATTCAAGAATTAAAAGGAGTAAAAAATGCTACAACCAAAACCATTAAGAAGAACTAGATTTAATATATTTAAAAATTTAAGTTTATACGATGTTTTTCTTTTTATGATTTTGGTTATAGTTGAATTTTGTGTGATATTTTTTGGATTTCCACAAATAAATAAAATTTATAAGATTGTTTTACCTATTTCTTTTATTCCAATCATAATGCTATTGTTTTTAGATGTTAAAAATACAAATTATAAAGTTTATCAACTTTATTGAATTTGGTTTAAATTTAAAGTTTCTAAAAAAGAATTTAAACAAAAACAAATTAAGAATATGATGGTTTTTGATACGATAGATAAAAACGGTTTATTAAAAACTAATAAAATAATTTCTAAAAAACAACTTTATTCAAAAGTTTTTAAATTACACGGAAATTCTATTTTTAAATATGATGCAGATCTTCAAAATTCTTTATTAAATCAATTATCTAATTCTATCAGTACAATTGAAGGCCAAATTAATATTATAAAAATAAATAATTCATCCGAATTTAAACAAAATATTTCTTATGTTCAAGAAAAAATAAATATATACCAAGATATTAATTCACAAAACTATCTTAAATCTAAAAAAAGAGATATTGAAAACTTTAAAAATCAACAATATCAAGAATATTATGTTCTTGTTTATGGTGATAATGAATTTAAGTTGAACGAAAACATTCAAAGTTTCAAATTCGCATTTGAAAGTGTAAATTTTATATTATCAGATTTAAATCAAATAGAAACTTTATTGTTTTTTAATGATTATTACAAATTAAATCAAACCTATTCAGAAATTGAATTGAAAGTTCTGAACTCAAGTAATCCGGAAAACGTTGATTTGTTTGAAATTTTCGATTTTAAATCTATTGAATTTAAATCGAATTATTTTAAACTAAATAATAGTTATTATTCGGTTCAAGCAATTAAAGAATTTGATTATGAAGTTGAAAACGGATGATTAAATTCTTTGTATGATACAGATTCAACAATCATAATAAATTTTTCAAAAATACCTTTTAAACATGCTGAAAAATTATTAGAATCATCAAATAGAATTGTGGGTTCAAATTCGTTAGAAAATTCAAAACATTTATTAAGAAACAAAAGAAATATTTATGAATATCAAATTTTTAATGAATTAATTGAAAATATAGTTAAAAAACAACAAAAACCATTGATAGACTTTGGATTTTATATTGTAAATAGAGCAAATAATTTAGAAGAATTACAAAAAATAGAAAAACAAAATGTTAATAATTCTAAAAGAGAAAGAATTAAATTATCTAAATTTAATTTTGAACAATTAAAATCATATAACCAATATCAATTAACGCCATTTGACATGTTAAATTCTTCGATTCAAGGATTACCTGAATTAATAGGCTTTAGTTGACCTTGAAATTTAGAAGTTTTAGACGATAAAAATGATTTTATTTTAGGTACGCAAATCAATGATAATTCCCCGATTTTATTTGATTTATTCACTAGAACACAAAATCGAAGAAATTCAAATGCTATTATTATAGGAACTTCAGGTTCAGGAAAATCAACATTGTCTAAAAAACTGTTATTGAATGAATATTATGATAATTCACAAATTATAGTAATAGATCCACAAGAAGAATATTCAAAAATTTGTAGTCAAGTTAATGGTCAATATATAGACCTTAAAGAAGGTAAAAACACCATTATAAACCCATTACAAATACAAATTAATGAATTTAATGATGAAAATATCAAAGTATTTAATGCGATAGATAATCATATTGAGTTTGTTGCAACTTGATTTGAAATATTATTTAAAAATCTTTCTAAAACAAATACTATTTTAATCAAAATGGCTTTAAAAAACTTATATAAAAATCATCATTTTTATAATATCAAAACATTAAATGATTTAAAAAGTATTAAAAAATGACCTATTATAAATGATTTTATTAACGAATTAGAAAATACAAAGTTTGATAACAAAACAGAAGAAATAATATATCTTAAACCATTAACAAAAATGATTAAAGAATTTAAATTCTTCTTTCAAGAACAAACTTCATATAAAAATATTTTTAATCAACAGTCTAATATAAATCTAAATAATAAATTTATTGTTTTTAATGTTAAAAAGTTATTATCACAACAAAATCAATCCTCGGCAATGGCTCAAATTTATTTATTGCTTAAAATAATAAATACAAAAATTAGTATAAATTCAATAAATAAATCTTATTTTAAAACTGTTTTGTTTATAGATGAAGCACACTTTGCATTGAAAGACAACACACCAGAATTAATGGAATTTTTAA
>NZ_JAOPHP010000037.1 GCF_025515455.1 Mycoplasma sp. CSL7503-lung
CACAAGAAAATAAAAAATAGCCGGAGCACCTTATGCTATCCCGACCTAGTCTTACATAGTTATTTTACCACAATTCGGCCGCTTTATTTCAATTCGCCTATTTATAATAAGTTTTTGTGTTATTAAATTAATAAAAACATAATTTATGGTTTCTAAAAAACATAACTGTATTGCTTTTTCGGCATTTTTATAAGCTATAAATCTATAGTAAATTAAATGTAATTATTAATTTAAATAAAATATTAAAGTTATTTAAAAATAGATATAAAAAACGTACTCATAAATAATAAAAGTACATTTTTAAAATTACATTTCAGCGAGTTTTCTGAAGATTATTTCAAACGCTTCTTCGTTTTCTGGCTCATATTGTTTAATTCTTTTTGATACTTTTTTAAATGTTTTTTCAGAAAACATCTCTAATATTTCTTTATCAAGCATAATAATTTCCCTTATTTTTTCCTTTTGTACTTTACCATGCATATAACAAACAAATAACTCAAAAATATAAGTTTTTAGTTAAAATGTAATAAAAAATAAACAAAACATATCTTACAAAATCGTACATTTTTAATAAAAATATAATTTGTTGTTTCTAAAACACATAACTGTATTGCTTTTTAGGCGTTTTTATAAGCTTCTATGTTATTAAATACAAAAAACGTTCAAAAAGTATATTAAAAATTGGCTTTAATGATTATATTACAACCGGCCAATTTAAAAATATCAGTCCCTAATTATTTTATTGTGCCTAGGGTAGGAGTGGGTAATATCCAATTCACAAAATAATTATATCATTGTTTTTATTTTTTTTATATATATTTATTATTTTCTCATTCTATCTTTTCAATTTCTATAAATTTATTTCTTTTAATTGATCTGATTGTTCTTGGTATAAAGGCATCTGTTGGATATTCTTTTTGTTTTGAATTAATTTCCTTTACACCTAAAACAGGGAGCAACTCTTCATCAAAAGGTTTTTCAATACAATAAAATTTATCAACCCCTACATTATTTAAATCATCGTCATATGACCATCATTTATCTTCTTTTTTATTTTCTGATATGCTTTCAAATATTTTAATAAAAAAATCTATTCTTTTGAAATATAAAGCAATAAATTGCTTTGCCGAATTATATCGTTCAAATTCCTTTAACTTTGAAATACTTTTTCAATTATTTAAAACAATTGTATTAAAAGTTTTTTCGTCTAAATAATTATATTTTAATATATTAAACATTTTATTTGATTTATATTCTATCGTTTCGTTTTGATTTATAAAATAAAGAGAATTGCCTTTAATTTTATAATAAATGTTAAATATATTACACAAATAATGAAAACCAACTAAATGATATAAGTTATTGTATTTTGTATGAATTAAAATCTTATTATTAGTATTTTTTTCTTTTAAATATAAATTTAGTTTTTCATAATGCTCTACCTTCTTGAATATTATTCTTATCCTATCGAATTTTTCTTTAATAATAAACCTCCTTAAAAAATATTATTTATTTTAATATTCATAAAAGTTTTTAAAAAAATGATGGGTTATATAGCCAATAACAACCCCCATCCTATATAGTTAATTTAGCAACCTTATTTTATTAATGTGTGGCTATGCTAGCAAGTGGGTTATTCCACTTATTACACACATTATAATATTCTACCACATATAATGGTTATTTATAAGTATTTAGTAGTTTCATTTATGATAAATGATATAATTCATATACAGGTTTTAAAACACTGTGTTCTATATCTGTAGAACAACCGTTTAAACGTTATGTACTAACGTCAAAGATATAGGTAGATTGCAAAAAGCAATCTTTTTTATTTCACAAAATGTTTTTGAAATAAAAAAACCAACTGATAAGTCGCGTACCCGACAGTTGGCTAGTAAGTATGACCGATTATTTTAATGTGCCCGGCTCAGGAGAATAGTATGTTCTAATCACAATATTATTATATTATAGATACTTAAAAATAAATAACTTTTTTATAATTTAACTATGGAAACAAACAACATAGAATACATTAATCAATTGTCTTGCAACGAAATTACTAAACTCTCAGAAGACTTTAAAAATAGTTACGAAAGAAAAGAATTAAATTGAAAAATCAACAAAGTTATAACTAGATATTTAAAAGGTCAAAACGATAACATATATCAATTCCAAATATATGAATATTATTATTTAAAAGATAATAAAAGATATTATATTCGATATTATCCGCCAAAATATGAGTATTTATTTAAGAAAAAATACGATACAAAATTAATTTTAGATACTTTTCATCAGTATTGTGGTCTAATTAGAAATAAATTTGCAAAGGTTAGTTGAAATTTATGTAAATATTATTCTAATAAACTAAATTTATACAATACTAATCAAAATCTAAAAAAGTGAAACAAAGAGTATGCAAATCATATTTATATTTCAATAGACGATTGCTTCGGTAAAGTTAGAATTAAAAATAAAGTTCATAAATCAAATACTAAGTTGATAAAAATATTTTCAGATACAAATCACAATCCATTATATTTTTATGAAACATATACTTCTAATGATACTAACAAAATAACAAATGAATCTAGATCTAAAATAATTCAAAACATTATAAAAAAGTATTATTTTATTGATGATAATACTAAGCTTTATTTATTGTCTGACGGAGCAGTGTATTTCAAGAAATTAGCAAAAATGTTAGGTGCAGAGCATGTTTATGACTATTTTCATTTTTGTAAAAAATTTTTACAAATATTTAAAAATAAAATATTTGTATTTGTAGATAAAAAAACTAAACAAGTTTTGAATAATTCCGAAGCTAAAAAATGATTATTTGAGTCTTTAAAAAATCCTAGAATTTTTTTAGATAAATTAAAACATTTAACTAACTCACCTTTGGTTACTGAAACTGCTAAAAAGTCCATTAAAACTTTTGTTAATTTTATGCGCAAAAATTGTAAAACTTTTAAATTTCATATTCACAACTTTACCGCACAAGCAGAATCATCAGTTTCATTATTTAAATCCATATATAGAAAAAGATATTCAATATTTTCGTTAAAAACAATATTAAATTTAATTAAAATAAACAAAAATGAAAAGTTTAATTTTGTTGATTTTAAAACTGAATATACGAATTTAGACGAAATCCAATTTGAACCATTAATTTGAACTCAAACATCAAATTATCATTGAATTTAAAAAAAGCGTTTTAAGGCGTATTAAAATACTTAAATGAAGAATACCATTAAAACAATAAAACTTTTTTAATACAGACTATTTTAAAGGGGTTTTAAGGGGTATTTCAAATTAAACCAAACAATTATGAATTGTTTTTTAAATTGTTTTATATTTTCAACACCAAAACTCTCTTAATTTTAACTTTGTTAAAATCATGCGTATATACGCGTACGCGCGCACGATAAATTAAATTGTAAATTTAATTGCTTTGCCCCCCCTAACAGGGGATTCACACATCTACGAAATTAAAATGCTTCAAATAAAAATATTGTTTTATTTTAAAAGAAAGGATGCGACAGCATCCCGGAGAGCACCCTTCAATAAGGTTCAAGGCTTCAACAAAGAGTGAAGACGGACCAATAGCCGCCTAAGGACGGCGACGCGTTAAACAGAGTTCAAGGCTTAATTGAACAACTAAAACATTTGATGTTGTTTATTCAGACGACGGTCATTCTAAGGAATGACCCAAATATTTATTAAATTAAATATTTATTTTTAAACTAACTTAATTGATGTGATATAATAATTTCAAATGTAATCAACCTACTTTGATTTCATAGCCCC
>NZ_JAOPHP010000038.1 GCF_025515455.1 Mycoplasma sp. CSL7503-lung
TCAATCCTGCTATGTTAATTCAAGTAAATGATAAAAAAGCTAATGATAAAGATTTTGATGAAAAGATCGAAAATATAATCAAAACATTAAAAAGACATAATTTAACATGAGCTAAATACTTTTCTTCTGAAAAAATAGATTCAAACATGCGTGGTAACATTTCTTTAAAAAACATTTCTAAAAGAAGTTCGGATATTGATGTAATAATCTTTAAGGTTGGACCCGCAACCGGTTGAAACATACCGCGTGCTTGCATGTTAGTTCAATTAAGAAATGTATCTTCTGATAGTTTAAGCATCCAAACAATTGGTCGTATCAAACGTAATCCAAATCCAAGTTTTAAATTTGATGATAATTCAACAGCATATAGTTATTGAGTTTATTCTAATATTGAAAATATCGATAAAATAGATAAAGATAGAGAATTTAGTTCATATAAATTAAATAAAGAAAGTTTAAATGATAAGTTTTACTACGGAGAAATCAATAAAGAAGTTGAAAAAATAAAGGTTGATCTAAGTGATCAAATTGTTGAAGTGATTAAAAATAATAAAAATCAATTATTATCAAATTATAATTATTATTTAAACTACTACCAAGAAAAAGGGTATATACCTTATAAAGAAGACAAGATAATAGATAAAGAAAAAAATCAAGAATTACAATATATTAATAGAAAAATTAGTAACATTATTGAAATGAGTCAATTTATAAATGAATTTAACACAAAAACATCTAATATTCTTGATAAAAAAGATTTAAGAGCAATAGATCAATACTTTATTGATAATTATAAAGATCACATCAATTCACTACTTTGATATTCATTTATTAAGTTCATATACCCTAAGGTAAAAAAATATGTCTTGGACCAAAGAAAAAAACAAATTAGTGAGCTTAATATCCGTGAATTTAAACTTATGTATGATAAACAATTACCTTCTGATATTAATTTTGAAATAACTGATGAAGATTTTAAAATTGAGTTTGAAGAGCAAAAAATAAATTATCAATATGAATTGATATCATTGTTAAACAATAAATCTAAGCAAAGATTGCACTATTATGATTCAAATAACGAAAAAAGTTTTATTAATAGTATTATTCAACTTTTTAAAGACGACCTAAAAAATAATAATTATAAAAATATATCTCTATTTAGGAATCCAGTACAAAATGGAATCTTTTATGAATATTATGATGAAGATAGTAATATCAAACGTCAATTTCCTGACTTTGTTTTAGTTTATAAAACAGACAAAATCGAACATCAAATTAATGTTGAAATTAAAGATTATAACAATGATTATGATGAGATAAAAACAAGTAAAATAATTGATTCATATCATGGTTATTATGAAGATAAAAATAATAATTTAATGCAAATTGTTACTTCATTATTAATTCAAGTAGACAAATCAAATGTAGGATCTAATAAATTTATTATTGCAGGTGGCGGAAGTACAAACCATACAATAAAGAAAACTATTAAAGAAAACATCGGAACTAACCAAATAATAAGTTGAATATACAATTTAGCAAAAGAGATTTAAAAATATGATGTGTAAGCTTGCACATCATTTTTCTTTATCTAAGTAATTGTATTTAATGATTCAAGTTGATAAAATCAATATAATAAATAATTCGACTTTTTAAAATTGTTTATAATATAAATATACAAATTATAAGAAGGGATAAATATGAAAAATAAAGATTATTCTCAACTACTTGAGGATTATAAAAACAAAATTGATGAATTATCAGTAAATGACTTAAACAACGATCAAAAAGCAATATGTAAAATGATCTTAAAAAACTTGCCTGATAAAACTCAATTACAAAACGTATACCAATTTTTAATGCAAAGAGTAAAAATTGGGTTTACATTCGATTCAGCACCTGAAATTAATAGCAAAACCATTTCGGTGCTTAAACACAACAATGAAAAGTCTTTTAGATTCGATGAATCTAAAAGCGAAAACACCTTGATCATAGGTGAAAACTATGATGCTCTTAAAAATTTATTAGTAATAGAGAGAGAGAGAGAGAGAGAGAGAGTCGCGGCTTAGATTATAACTACGATGTAATCTATATTGACCCTCCTTATAACACAGAATCAGCACGTACAGACGGAAATAACTCCGCAAATGACAAAGAGAATGTTTCCGCTTCAAAATTTATATATCGTGATAAATTCAGCCGTAATGGTTGACTTAACATGATGAATGAAAGACTTAAATTGGCTAAGAAACTTCTCAAAGATGATGGAGTTATTTTTGTATCGATTGATGACAACGAACAAGCATATTTAAAAGTCTTAATGGACGAGGTTTTTGGAGAAGAGAATTTTGTTGCAAATTTAATTTGAAAAAAACATAATTCACAAAATGATGCAGTTTATGTAGAGAATAATCATGAATATATCTTGTCTTTTTCTAAAAATAAGTTAAATACTAAATTAATAAAAAAAGTAATTAAAAATGAAAATAATAATTCGTTTTCCTTATTATTAGGAGATGTACCGGGTGGTAGATTGAACAATAGATATAAAATGGGTTATTCTGTTTACTGAAATGAAATCACTGGTGATTTAATACCATTACATGATTATGACTTAGAAGCGTCAAAAAGTTCAAATAATTTTGATATATATGTAGATAATAAAGATTTGCTTCAAAAAGGTTATGTAATTATTAGACCGCCAAAACCAAATGAATACATATTATGTTGAAAATGAAGTATAGATAAATTTTTAAAAGAAAAAAATAAAATAATAGTAAAACGAAAAAAAGATGGTAATTTAACACTTCACTATAAAGATGAAAGAGAATATAAAATTATTGGTAATAAATCAGTTATTGATGATATTTCATCTTCATTAGGTTCTAGATTAATTAATGATATTTATATTAAATTTCCAAATTCTAAACCAATAGAATTAATAAAACATTTACTAAAAATGATTAATAGTGATGCTCGTATTTTAGACTTTTTCGCAGGTTCAGGAACAACCGGTCACGCAGTTATGGAACTAAATAGAGAAGATGGTGGAAACAGGACTTTTACACTTGTAACCAATAATGAAAATAATATTGGTTACGATGTTACTTACGAACGTTTATATAGAGTAAATCATGGTATCGGTACAAATAATGAAACTTTTAAATGAACCGAAAAGAATGATCCATATAAACAAAATTTAAATGTTTTTGACCTAGAATATAGCAATATTAGCGTAGATCAAAACCAAACTAAAACAGAACATTTAGTTGATACTCTTAGAGAATCCTTAACTAAGTTTGAAGTCAAAGATATTAGCGATGATGAGTTATTGAACAATTTAACTAATTTATATTCGTTAGATAAAGAGAAAGTTGATAAACCAGATGGAACTAACTAAAACCCAAAATAGAGCAGTTTCTCAACTCTTAAAACATTTTAATAACTCATATAGTCTTAAACAATCTAAAATAGTTGAATTTAAAGCGCCGACAGGTTCAGGCAAAACTTTTATGATTGCTAACTTTATTGATAAAGCAATTACTATTAATAAACAAAGAGATAATAAACCTATTATTTTTGTAGTTATGACATTATCTAATGCCGAATTGCCTAAACAAATGGAAGATAATTTTAACGAATATAAATTTTATTTAGAAAATAGAAATG
>NZ_JAOPHP010000039.1 GCF_025515455.1 Mycoplasma sp. CSL7503-lung
TTTTTTGTTGTATAATTCATATGGTTCCTCGGTTCATGTGGGGCCATTTTTTTTATTAAAAAATTTCAAGTGCTCCACAATTATATTTTATATAAATTGTGTTGCACTTGAAATTACAATTTAGCATGCCTATTTGAATAGGCATTTTTTTTAAAATGTATACTATATTGTCGTTTTAGCCTTTAATTTATGGCAAAATAATGTATAATTTAATAAAATATATTTTATTAAAAGGAGTACTATGACCGACGATAAAAAAACAAAAGAATTATTAAACGAAGAATCGAATGAAAAATTAAAAAATACTGATCTAGAATTTGATTACGAAGAAGAAAATAGACTTGTTTTTAAAAGAAAAGAAACTGTGGTTGTTGACGAAGAGGAAGAAGAAATACCTCAAAATAAAGAGGAATATACCGTTAGTTCTCAAATAATCGAAAAAGAAACAGACGGTGTCTTCCCTGTTGTTATTGACAACGAAATGAAACAATCATTTTTAGAATATTCTATGAGTGTTATAGTTTTTAGAGCATTGCCTGATGTTCGTGATGGATTAAAACCTGTTCACCGTAGAATACTTTACGATATGGCAGAATTAGGTATTACACCAGGTTCACAACATAGAAAAAGTGCTCGTATTGTTGGGGACGTTCTAGGTAAATACCACCCTCATGGGGATAGTTCGGTTTATGAAGCAATGGTTCGTATGGCCCAAGATTTCTCAATGAGATATCCTTTAGTTGATGGTCATGGTAACTTTGGTTCTATTGACGGTGATGAAGCTGCTGCTATGCGTTATACAGAAGCGAGAATGTCTAAATTATCAGCTGAGATGTTAGATGGAATCAAGAAGCAAACTATTGATTTTGTAGATAATTATGATGGTAGTGAAAAAGAACCTACTGTTCTTCC
This sequence comes from Mycoplasma sp. CSL7503-lung, assembly GCF_025515455.1. Classification (GTDB taxonomy): domain Bacteria; phylum Bacillota_I; class Bacilli_A; order Mycoplasmatales; family Metamycoplasmataceae; genus Mycoplasmopsis. Next base: position 913 of record NZ_JAOPHP010000039.1, read on the forward strand.
TTCTCGTTTCCCTAATATTCTCGTTTCAGGGGCCTCAGGAATTGCTGTTGGTATGGCTACAGAAATTCCGCCTCATAATTTAGGTGAAGCAATTGATGCAACTGTTGCCTTAGCTAAAAATCCAGAATTAGAAGTTCGTGATTTAATGCAATATATAAAAGGTCCTGATTTTCCGACTGGAGCTATAATTCTTGGTACTAAAGGTATTCTTGACGCATACGAAACAGGTAAAGGAAGTATTACAGTTAGATCTAAAACAAAAATTATTGAAAAATCAAACGGTAGAAATCAAATTATTGTTACCGAAATACCTTACGCAATTAAGAAAACAACTTTAATTCAAAAAATAGTAGACTATCATAAGACAAGAGAAATTGAAGGTATTTCAGATCTTAGAGATGAATCTAACAGAGAAGGTATAAGAATTGTTATAGATGTTAAAAAAGGTTATAATCCGCACGTTTTATTAAATAAACTTTATCAAAAAACGTATTTACAAACTACATATAGTGCAAACATGGTGGCTTTAGTTAATGGAGAACCTAAAGTTTTAAATTTAAAACAAATTTTAACTGAATATATTGCACATCAAAAAAATATAGTTTCTCGTAGATTGAAATTTGACCTTAATAAAGCTGAAGAGAGAGCACATATATTAGAAGGTTTAAAAATTGCAATTTCAAACATTGATGAAGTAATTAAAATTATTAAAACATCTAAAACTGAATCTATTGCTCAACAAAGACTTTCTGAAAGATATGAATTAACAGATAGACAAACTAAAGCAATATTGAGCATGAGCCTTGGTCGTTTAACAGGATTGAGCATTGAGAATATGGAAGCAGAATTAGCTTCATTATTAAAAGAAATTCAATATTATTTAGAAATTCTAAGTGATGAACAAAAATTAATTGAGTTAATAATTTCTGAATTAGAAGAAATTAAAAATAAATTTAACGATGAAAGACGTACTTTTATAGATGTTGCTGGAATTGGTAAAATAAGTGATGAAGATTTAATACCCGTTAAAGATATAGTTATAACAGCTTCGATAAACGGATACGTAAAAAGAATTAATCTTGAGGAATATAATACACAAAAACGTGGTGGTGTAGGTTCTATTAGTATGAAAACCTATGAAGATGATGATATTTCATTAATATTAAATAGTACAACACATAGTGATTTATTATTATTTTCAAATTTTGGTAAGGCTTATAGTTTGAGAGGTTATCAAATTCCTGAAGGTTCTAAACAAAGTAAAGGAATACCTTTTATCAATCTTATTGAAAGTTTAAATGTTAAAGATGGCGAAAAAATAATTTCTATAATTAGTGTCGATGAGTTTCAAGATGATAATTATTTAGCTACAATAACAAAAAATGGTATTTTTAAAAAGTCAGATTTATCATTATTTAAAAACGTTCGTAAGAATGGTTTAAGAGCATTTAGTTTAGCTGAAGGTGACGAATTAGTACGTGCATTTATAATTTCTGATAATGATAATATTCTTGTAGCTAATAATCATAAAAATATAGCTATTTTTAAAGCTAACGATATTCGTCCGATGGGTCGTACATCTCGTGGTGTAAGAGGTATTAAGCTAGAGCAAGGTCAAAGTGTTATAGGTGCTTCAACAAATAGAGATGGTTCATTAATCCTTTCTTTAGGAAGTAAAGGTTTTGGAAAACTTACAGATGAACAAGAATATCGTTTATCAAAACGTGGTGCTAAAGGTGTAACAGGAATAAATCCTGAAAAAGCAGGAAAATTAGTTTTTGCACGTTTTGTCGAAACTACCGATGAGTTGTTAGTTATTACAACAAGTGGAATAACAATACGTACAAAGATTAGTGAAATTAGTCAAACATCTAGAGCAACAAAAGGAGTTAAGATAATTAACTTAAGAGACAAAGATGAAATCACCGCTGTTGAAATAATTAAAGGCGAAAAAGAAAATTAATTAAGGCTATATATGAAAAAAACAAATTTAAAAGACGCTTTTAAAAATATTGTTAAGGATAAAAAAATAGGTAGATTACGCAAAAGTTATATAGAAGCAACAAATTATTTTAAAAAAGGTAATTTTTTAATATTAGCAGTTGGTTTTATTTCTGGTTTAATTTTTAAGGATCTTGTTTCATCCTTGGCTAATGATATAATTTTAGGAGCTATAAGTAGTATCTATAATTTTAAAAATTCAGATATTAATAGTCTAGCTTGACATGGTATTAAATATGGTAAATTCATTGGTATTTTAATTAACTTTATTTTAATTACTTTTGTTTTATTTATTATATTAATAGTTGTTTTCTTTATCAAGTCCTTCATAACAGATTTTAGAAAAAGAAATAACCCACCTGTCGAAGAACCTGTTGAAAAACAAATTAGTATAGAAGAACAAATTTTAGAACAACTTAAACTTATAAATGAAAAATTAAATAATTCTAATCAAAATAATAATTAATAAAAAACAAAATCAAGTTTTTGATTTTGTTGCTAAATTGTAATTTCAAGTGCAACACAATTTATATAAAATATAATTGTGGAGCACTTGAAATTTTTTAATAAAAAAATGGCCCCACATGAACCGAGGAACCATATGAATTATACAACAAAAAATT